>NZ_QTMQ01000009.1:0-126309 GCF_003604095.1 Clostridium sp. AF15-41 | reverse complement strand
CGCAAGACTTTCTGTATGAAATTCTGAAGGTACATGAAATAGTTTAAAAAAAGAAAGCGTCAAAACGCTTTCTTTTTTTGTTTATAAATATTAATTTGAAATATGAAATAATCATTCTGTATCTCATAAAAGATTGTAAAATATAAAAATTAAAAAGCAACGGCATGTTATTCTTAGATAGCCGGATATTGAAGGCTGTTATGGTATATAAAAACTGATATAATGGTAAAAGATTATGTATTTTTATTGCAATTATATACATAAATCTATAAAATAGATATGGTGAATCATACATAAACTGTGTGAAAAAGGGTATTATTCTGATATATTATATCAGATAAATAAGAACAATAATTACAGATGTATTGTAATAGGAAGGAATGATAATAGCAGGCAGCTATTGAAAAAGGTATGGGAATAAAAGAAGAAACAATAAAAATGAAAGCGGCAGCACCTTATCTGGCAGCTTCCTCTGTAGAACAGAGAAATAAAGCACTTCTAATGGTTGCAGAGAATTTAAGGGCAAATGCGGCAAAGATTTTTGAAGAGAATAAACGAGATCTGGCAGCGGCAGAAGAAGATCATATTGCACAGGCAGTGAAGAAACGCTTGAAGTTTGATGAGGGAAAACTAAGAGATGTTATAAAAGGAATTGAGCAGTTAGTTGCTCTGCCTGACCCATTAGGAAAGGTGACATTAAAACGCCAGTTGGATGAGGGATTAGTTCTGAATCGTGTCAGCTGTCCGATTGGTGTTATCGGAGTTATTTTTGAAGCAAGACCGGATGCACTTGTTCAGATATCATCTCTTTGTATTAAGAGTGGAAATTGTGCGATACTAAAGGGTGGTAGGGAGACAACATATACCAATCGTATCCTGTTTCAGATTATACATGATAGTATAATAGATGCAGGGTTGCCGGCAGATTGTATGCTTCAGGCAGAGCAGCACAGTGAGATTGATGAACTTCTGTCGTGTCATGAGACGGTTGACCTTCTGATACCGAGAGGATCGAACAGTTTCGTTCAGTATATTATGAATCATACAAAGATTCCTGTTATGGGACATGCAGATGGAATCTGTCATATTTATGTAGATAGAGATTATGATCCAAATAAAGCGATTCCGATTATTATCGATGCAAAGACCCAGTATACAGCAGCATGTAATGCAGTGGAAACTTTGTTGATCCATAGAGATATAGCAGGAAAATTTCTTCCGGTTCTTGCAAAAGCATTAAAGGAAAATGGAATTACGCTTCGTGGAACAAAGGAAGTAACAGATCTGATTGGCGGAGAGACAATCGGTGAACAGGAGTTCAAAGAATATCTGGATCTGATTGTTTCTGTTAAGATTGTAGATACGGTAAATGATGCGATCGCACATATCAATAAATACGGTTCCCATCATACAGACAGTATCATTACCGAAAATGCGGAAACTGCAGAATTATTTATGCAGATGGTAGATTCTGCCGGAGTTTATCAGAATTGTTCAACTAGGTTTGCGGATGGTTTCCGTTATGGTTTTGGTGCAGAGGTTGGAATCAGTACAGGAAAGATCCACGCAAGAGGTCCGGTTGGTCTGGAAGGGCTTGTTACTTATAAATACAAGCTGTTTGGATGTGGACAGATTGTAGATGATTATGCAACAGGAAAGAAAGAATTTCATTTTAAAGATTTATAATAAAAATTATTCACAAGATTATTATAGGAGTTAGAAAGATGCATAAGGAATTTCGAATGGGAAATGAAGCAATTGCGCTTGGGGCAATTGCTGCCGGGGTAAATTTGATTTCCGGATATCCGGGAACGCCATCGACAGAGGTACTTGAGACGGTTGCAAAGAACAGAACAAATGACTGTTATGTAGAATGGTCGGTTAACGAGAAGGTTGCCATGGAGGTAGCAGCCGGTGCTGCTTATTCAGGAGCGAGAGTTATGGTAACAATGAAGCAGGTCGGATTAAATGTGGCATCTGATCCGTTGATGAGTCTGGAGTATGTGGGAGTAAAAGGCGGTATGGTGATTCTGGTTGCCGACGATCCGGGGCCAATCTCATCACAGACAGAACAGGATACGCGGACATTTGCAGCATTTTCAAAGGTTCCATGCTTTGATCCTACATCGGCACAGGAAGCTTATGAGATGGTACAGGAGGCTTTTGAGTACTCGGAAAAATATAAAACACCTGTATTCTTAAGACCGACAACAAGAGTGTGTCATGGATATGCAACGATTGAAGTAAAGGATGCGGCAGAATACAAAAAGAATGAATCGGAAGGATTTGTGAAAGATTCCAAACGGTGGGTTATTTTCCCGAAGCTGTCCTTTCAGGCACATCGTAATATTGAAAAGCGAAATGTCGAGTTGGGGGATGTCTTTTCTGAATATGACAGAAATGTTGTGAGTAGGAAGATAGAGACAAGATTTGGTATTGCAACCGGTGGAATCAATTATACATATACAATGGAAGCCCTGGGAGACGATGCAGAAAAAATAGCGATATTTAAAGTAGCGACCCCGTTTCCGTTCCCGGAACGAAAAGCAGTTGAATATCTGGAACAGTTAGATGCGGTTTTATGTGTGGAAGAATTAGATCCGGTGATCGAACGTGCGCTTACCTATATAGCGGGCAAATATCATCTCCCGGTAAAGATCTATGGTAAGCTGACCGGTCATGTAGCAGCCTCAGGTGAGAACACGATTGACAGTGTAAAGGACAGTATCACACAGTTCTTATTGGATCAGGGTATTGCAGTAGACCGGTACAAGGCGCTTACCGCAGGTGAAAAGAACAATCAGTCGGAAGAGTTGGCAGAGATGCCGGAGCTTCCGGTACGTCCACCTGTATTATGTGCAGGTTGTCCTCATCGTGCTTCCTTTTATGATGTAAAATGCGCTATGAAGGGAAAGAAGACAATCTTTTGTGGAGATATCGGATGTTATACACTTGGAAATGCCATGCCGCTTGATATGGTTGACACTTGTCTGTGTATGGGCGCAGGGCTTGGAATTGCGCAGGGTGTTTATCATACAGAACCGGATACGACATGTTTTGCATTTGTTGGAGATTCTACATTCTTCGCGTCAGCAATTCCCGGCGTCGTAAATGCGGTTTATAATCAGGCAGATATGACATTGATCGTTCTTGATAATTCCACGACGGCTATGACAGGACACCAGCCACATCCTGGAACCGGACATACGATGATGGGAGATATTGTAAATAAGATTGATATTGTTGGTATCTTAAAGGGAATTGGTCTTAAGACAGTAGAGACGATCAATCCATTTGAGCATGAAGCAGCGGTACAGACAGTTGCGCGTGTTGCAGCAGAACCGGGTGTGAAGGCAATTATTTTCAAATCTCCATGTATAGCCATTACGAAGTCGTCCAGATGTATGCATATAGATACAGATGCATGTATAGGTTGCCAGAAATGTATCAGAGAGATCGGTTGTCCGGCACTTTACACATTTGAAGGCAAGGTTTGTATCGATGAAAGTCTCTGTACAGGATGTACTTTGTGCAGCCAACTCTGCCCGGTACATGCAATCGGGGACGGACAAGAAGAAAGGGGGCAGGCATAATGAATAAGAATATTATTCTGTGTGGTGTCGGTGGACAGGGAACAGTGCTTGCATCCAAGCTGATCGCAGCCGCAGCTATGGAGAAAGGAATCCCGGTTATGAGTGCGGAAACGATCGGTATGGCACAGCGCGGAGGAAGCGTATTCAGCCACGTAAGAATGGGTGAAAATCTGTATTCACCAATGATAGCAAAAGGAACAGCAGATATGATCCTGGGATTTGAACCGGGAGAAACGGTGCGGATGCTTCCTTATCTGAAAAAAAACGGAGCAGTAGTCGTCAGCAATCGTGCGGTTATGCCGGTTACAGCATCGCTGGCGAAGACCGGTTATAACGGAGCATCTATGATTGATTATCTGAAGACACAGGTAGATCGGGTTCTGGTGATCGATACAGATCAAGCATGTGAAACTCTTGGGTCTGCAAAGGTGTTAAATGTCCTGATGCTTGGAGCCGCAATCTCGACCGGTATGCTTGGACTTGAAAAAGAAGATATCAAACAGGCTTTGATAAAAAGATTGCCGGAAAAATTACATGAGCTGAATTTCAGAGCACTTGATTATATACAATAAAAATATTTTATAAAATAGAAAGTTTGGAGGATAAATAATGGAGATTTCAGAGTTACAGATCAGTCAGGTCAATAAACAGATCGAAGCATTGATTAAGGCTGAAAGTTTTTATGGAAAGAAGCTGGAGGAAGCAGGAATTACAAGAATTTCGACACCGGAGGATTTTAAGAAGCTTCCATTTTCAGAAAAAAAAGACCTGAGAGATGCATATCCACTTGGTTTAATGACAGCACCGGAAAGTGAGATCGTTCGTATCCATTCATCATCAGGAACAACAGGACTTCCGGTTATTATTCCATACACAGCAAAGGATGTAGATGACTGGGCGATCATGTTCAAGCGTTGTTATGAGCTTGCAGGTATCACGAATATGGATCGTATTCAGATCACACCGGGATATGGACTCTGGACGGCAGGAATCGGCTTCCAGAACGGAGCAGAGAAGTTAGGTGCTATGGTCATACCTATGGGACCAGGAAATACGGATAAACAGCTTCAGATGATGCAGGACATGAAATCTACTGTCCTTTGTTCGACGTCTTCTTATGCACTTCTTCTTGCAGAGGAGATCGAGAAACGTGGTATCAAAGATAAGATTTGCCTGAAGAAGGGTGTGATCGGTTCTGAACGCTGGGGCGAAAAGATGAGAAAACGTATCTCAGAGGAACTGGGAATTGAATTATATGACATCTATGGTTTGACAGAGATTTATGGACCGGGTATCGGAATCAGCTGTAAATATGACAACGGTATGCATTACTGGGATGATTATGTCTATATCGAGATTCTTGATCCTGTAACCTTAGAGCCGGTTCCGGATGGCGAAATGGGTGAGATTGTTATAACAACGCTTGTAAAAGAGGGTGCACCTCTGATTCGTTATCGTACACATGATCTTTCAAGAATTATTCCGGGAGATTGCCCATGTGGATGCAAGCATCCAAGGTTAGGTGTGATTATGGGAAGAACGGATGATATGATGAAGATTAAAGGTGTAAATGTATTCCCAAGCCAGATTGAAGAAGTATTGAAGGAATTCCCTGAATTATCAAGTGAATATCAGATTCGCATCTCCCATCTGGATGGAAAAGATACAATGAGAATCTATGTAGAGACGGATGGAAGCGTAGATTTCGTAGAGTTATCTAAGCGTATTGCAGAGAGAGTAAAGAGTCGGATTGGATTTACCCCACTTGTTAAGGTTGTAGAGATTGGGGTGCTTCCAAGAAGTGAGAAGAAGACAAAACGTGTAATTGACGAGAGATATGAATAAAGCAGAAAGCCGGATATGATATTTCATACCCGGCTTTGTTTTTGTCAGTAAATTAGGAATTACAGATCAAATTTTGTCTTTACAAAATCTTCAATGATATCGGCGGTCTTTTTGAAGCCCAGGACGGTTGAATTGATCGTCATATCATAGTTCTTACTGTTGCCCCATTCCATATCAGTGTGATCCTTGTAATATGTTTTTCTGTTACGGTCATGACGTTTGATCGTAGCTTCAGCATCACGTTGGGATAACTGCTTGGTTTCCATAGTACGCTGTAACTTTGCTTCGGCATCAGCGACAATAAAGAATGAAGCTACACAATCCATATCCTTTAATACATAGTCGGCACATCTGCCAACAATTACAAAGGATTCTCCGGATGCTGCCTTTTCTTTTATAAAATCGAACTGAAGACCGGCAAGAATCTCTTCCGGAGAATTGCTGTATCCCTGAACGGTACGAGAGAACAGATATTTTCTAGGTGACTCATCATAGTCTTTAATATTATCTGTATCAAAATTATTCTGTTTTGCAACTTCTTCAATTAGATTACGATTGTAATATGGGACATTAAAACGTTTTGCAATGTCCTGAGCAATTACATGTCCGCCACTTCCATATTCACGACCGATCGTGATAATAACCTGTTTGTCCATATTTTATAACCTCCCTAAAAATATGTAAGTTTCTTAGAAGACGCTGTTATATCGAATAAATACACCGAGTGTACAAATGATCATAACAAGAATAGTAGCAGGAGCCATCTTCTTACAATATTCGCCCCATCCGACCGGATGACCTGCTTTAGCAGCTACTGAAGTACCAACAACATTTGCGGAAGCACCGATAGGTGTTGCATTTCCACCAATATCTGTACCAATGGCTAATGAATAGGCAAGGACGGCAAGAACCCCACCATTACCTGCTGCAAGTTCTTTGATAACAGGAACCATAGTAGCAGCAAATGGAACATTATCGATAAAGGCACTGCAGATAGCTGAGAGCCAGATGATAATAGCAACCATGATATACATATTTCCACCGCTGACGTTTTTGATGAATTTTGCAATGACTTCCAGAATACCGGTCTGCTCCAAACCACCAACGACAACAAATAAACCAATAAAGAATAAGAGTGTCTTGTAATCAATCTTCTTTAAAAGTTCCAGTACATGTCTGCCGGAACAGATCAGTGTGATTATAGCTATTATAACACCAATCGCAGCAACTGTCAGCCCTGTCTGTGTCTGTGTAAGAAGCAGAACAACAGAAAGCAGGAAAATAACACAGCTGAAGATAAATCCGGATTTGTCTGTAATTGCTTCTGAAGGACTTGGTATTGTTGAGGTATCAACCCCACCTTCATTTTGCTTTAATTCCTTACGAAAAGCAAGATAAAAATAGACAATCATAATAACCAGTGAAATAAGAACAAACACACCGGTATTTGTCAGGAAATCAAAGAATGAAAATCCAAGTGAGGTACCGATGATGATGTTTGGTGGATCACCACAGACGGTAGCAGTTCCACCGAGGTTGGAGCAGAAGACTTCTGCCAAGATCATTGGAACCGGATTGAATTTTAATAATTGTGAGAGTTCTACTGTTACAGCTGCAAGGAACAGAATAACCGTGATACTTGCAATGAACATAGAAAGAAATGCTGACAGGATCATAAAGGTGATCAGAATTGGAACAATTCTGTATCGTACAAGCTTTGCAATCAGCATGCAGAGCCATGTAAAGAAACCTGCACGTTTCATACCTTCAACCATGACCATCATACCGGCAATAAAAATAATGGTCGCCCAGCTGATACCGCTGGAATCTTCAGATGCTTGTCCAACTGTATGCCAGAAGCTGGTTGTAAAAATGCTTTTAACGTTTAACACTTCCATGATAGCCTGTCCACTGTGCAGACAGATACCAAGGACAAAGATGATGGTGAGTAATCCACAGCCCAGCGTTATAAGATAATGTTCGATCTTATCAAGAACGATCAGCACAAACATAGCCAGGAAGATGGTTACTGCTAAGATGGATGCTAACATGTTTCCTCCTTCTTGAGAGATACCTGAAAATCATAATGGTAGTATCTCTTCTTATTTATAATATTTTTTTTCCGTTTATCATTATAGGAAGATTGCACAAAAAGTCAATATTTTTCGGTAAAGGTTCGGTAAAGGACGATGAAAATTGATAAAAAACAAGTAAATATGACTAAAAATAGAGTGAGTAAATAAAAAATAGTCATTATATTTGGTACAAATGTTACAATTTTCGACCGAATTGTGGGTAGAAATAAGATTAATAAGAAGAAACTGTTGCATTTCCGTTCAGACTGGGGCATTATAGAGAAAGAATATTAAAGGAGAATGAGTAATTATGTATAAAATTCTTTGTAAAGATGGCAGAGCAAAAAGAGCTACCTTTACGACTGTTCATGGTACAGTGGAAACTCCTGTATTCATGAATGTGGGAACTGCTGCTGCAATCAAAGGCGCAGTTGCTACGACAGATCTGAAAGAAATCGGCTGTCAGATTGAATTATCAAACACCTATCATTTACATGTAAGACCGGGTGATGAGGTTGTGAAGAAAATGGGCGGTTTACATAAGTTTATGTATTGGGATCGTCCGATTCTTACGGATTCCGGCGGATTTCAGGTGTTCTCGCTTGCAGGACTTCGAAAGATTAAAGAAGAAGGCGTTACATTTAACTCGCATGTAGATGGACGCAAGATATTCATGGGACCGGAGGAAAGTATGCAGATCCAGTCTAATCTTGCATCTACGATCGCAATGGCGTTTGACGAGTGTGCACCTGCAAAGGCGGAACGTTCTTATGTGGAGAATTCGGTTGCCAGAACCTATCGTTGGCTGGAGCGCTGTAAGGCAGAGATGACACGTTTAAACAGCCTGCCGGATACGATCAATAAGGAACAGATGCTATTTGGAATCAATCAGGGCGCAGTATATGAGGATATTCGTATTGACCATGCAAAAAGAATTGCGGAGCTGGATTTGCCGGGGTATGCTATTGGTGGATTGGCTGTTGGAGAGACAGCGGAGGAAATGTATCATATTCTGGATGTAACCGTGCCATATCTTCCTGAGAATAAGCCGGTTTATTTGATGGGTGTCGGAACGCCGATCAATATACTCGAAGCAGTTGACCGTGGTGTGGATTTCTTTGACTGTGTATATCCATCCAGAAATGGACGACATGCACATGTATACACAAAACATGGAAAACTGAATCTGAAGAATGCAAAATATGAGACAGATGACAGGCCGATTGAAGAAGGCTGCGGATGTCCGGCATGTCAGCATTACAGCAGAGGTTATATCAGACATCTGTTAAAGGCAAATGAAATGCTTGGTATGAGATTTTGCGTCTTGCATAATTTGTATTTTTATAATAATATGATGAAAGAGATTAGACAGGCTATCGAAGAAGGCTCATATGCATCGTATAAAAAGTCTATGATAGAGAGTTTAACATCAAATGAAGTTTAGAAGGAGAATATTATGAACACATTAGGAATGGTTTTAAGCGGTAGTACACCAGCAAATACAGGTAGCAGCACAATGTTTATCGTTGTATATATCCTGATCTTTGCTGCAATTATCTACTTCATGATGATCCGTCCACAGAAGAAGCAGAAGGCTAAGACAGAGGAAATGCATAACCAGATGGAACCGGGTGACAATATTATGACAACCAGTGGTTTCTATGGCACAATCCTTGATATTGTAGATGACACAACTATCATTGTTGAGTTTGGTAATAACAAGAACTGTCGTATTCCAATGCATAAGAATGCAGTTGCTGAGCTTGAAAAGAAGAATGCAGCAGTAGTGGAAGAAGATAAGGAAAAGAAATAAAGAATATCTTTTTAGATAAGAAGATGTCAGAACAGAAAAATCTCCATGTTCAGTAGAAAATCTGAATATGGAGATTTTTTTCTGTTCTTCAAAAAAGATGCGCTTTTATATTGTCCAGAATTCCGGTGGTGATCCGCATACCGCCGCGACCGGTTCCGAGAGAGATGTCCGGTTTGATCACACCGTGGAAATCCGTACCGCCGGAGACAAACAAGTCATGTCTGTCTGCGATCGCCCGGAGCTTTCCGCTCTCATAGGAATTATTAGAAGAATGATAAGCTTCTAAGCCCTTTAACCCAAGTGGTTTCAGATAGTCCAGTAATTCCTCAATCTGGTTATAACCAAGCTTATAGAGTAATGGATGTGCGAGAACTGCACATTTGCCATATTGGTTGATGATCGAGAGAGCACGTTCACATGTGACCTCCGGTTTCGGAAGATAGTATCTGCATTTTTCGCCAAGGTATTTTTTAAATGCCTGATCCTTGTTCTTGACAATGCCGTCCTCAATCAGAACTCTTGCAAAATGCGCACGGGTAATGACTGTATCCGGATTTCCCTCTTGAAGTTTTTCAATGGTCATATCGATGCCGTCACGCTGAAACAGCTTGCACATTTCCACATTTCGATTAAAACGTGCATCTTTTAAAGCGTTCAATTCAGCAAGAAGTCCGGGATTGGTATAGTCCATATAGAAGCCCAGAATATGGATCTCGCGTGAACCATAGTTGCACGAAAGTTCGATACCGGGAATCAATTCCATAGGGAGAGAATCCTGTGTATCCGGGGCCGGCTGATGATTTTCCATGAACCGGATTGCTTCCGGGACTCCATCAACCGTATCGTGGTCGGTGATCGCCAAAGCGGCAAGTCCCTTATCAAGAGCCATCTGGCACACTTCAGATGGAGTAAAAGAACCATCCGAAGCAGTTGTATGGACATGTAGATCTATAAAACGCATATGTATTCCTCTTTTCTTTATACAATGTAGGATTGGTTTACCGAAATCTAAAAAGATAAAAGCAAACCAAAATAATTATAATATGAATCTAAAAACATGGCAAATTTTTAGACAAACTTATTGATATTTTTTATTAATTGGTATAGACTTAATTGACGGTTTATGAGAAAATATGTCTGATGGTTACGAAAAAAGAATAGATATTCATAACCGCTTTAAGCAGATTTTCATATTTCGAAAGGAGATTCACAATGATTTATTCACAGGAAGTTGAAAACATGTGCCCAGTTGGACAGGGCGTACATCATGGATGTGCTCCAATTCCAGAAGAAGCAAAATGGGTACAGGCAAAAGAAGTAAAGGATATTTCAGGCTTTACACATGGTATTGGCTGGTGTGCACCACAGCAGGGTGCCTGCAAGCTGACATTAAATGTTAAGGAAGGAATTATTCAGGAAGCATTAGTTGAGACAGTTGGGTGTTCAGGTATGACTCATTCAGCAGCTATGGCAGCAGAGATCCTTCCGGGACTTACAGTTATGGAAGCTCTTAACACAGACCTTGTTTGTGATGCTATCAACACAGCTATGAGAGAGTTATTCTTACAGATCGTATACGGTCGGTCACAGAGTGCATTCTCAGAGGATGGACTTGCTATCGGTGCTGGTCTTGAAGATCTTGGTAAGGGACTTCGTTCACAGGTTGGTACTATGTACGGTACATTAAAGAAGGGTCCTAGATACCTTGAGATGGCTGAAGGATATGTAAATGCTATCGCTCTTGATGAAGAGGGTATGATCATTGGATATAAATTCGTTAACCTTGGTAAGATGACTGATTTCATTAAGAAGGGTGATGACCCTAACACAGCTTATGAGAAGTCATGTGGACAGTATGGACGTGTTGCAGATGCAGTTAAACTCATCGACCCACGTACAGACAAAGAGATTGAGAAATAATAGAAGGAGGTAACGATATAATGGCATTATTTGAATCATATGAAAGAAGAATCAAACAGATCAATGAAGTATTAAACAGCTACGGTATCTCCTCAATCGAAGAGGCAGAGAAGATTACAAAGGATGCTGGTTTAGACGTATACAATCAGGTAAAGAGCATTCAGCCTATTTGTTTTGAGAATGCATGCTGGGCATACACAGTAGGTGCAGCAATCGCAATCAAGAAGAACTGCAGAAAGGCTTCAGAAGCTGCAGCAGCAATCGGTGAAGGACTTCAGTCATTCTGTATCCCAGGTTCAGTTGCTGATACACGTAAGGTTGGTCTTGGACATGGTAACCTTGGTAAGATGTTACTGGAAGAAGAAACAAAGTGCTTCTGTTTCTTAGCAGGACATGAGTCATTCGCAGCAGCAGAAGGTGCGATCGGTATCGCAGAGAAAGCTAACAAAGTTCGTAAAGAGCCACTTCGTGTTATCTTAAACGGTCTTGGTAAGGACGCTGCTCAGATCATTTCAAGAATTAACGGTTTCACATTTGTTGAGACTGAGTACGATCCATATACAAACACAGTTAAAGAAGTATTCAGAAAGTCTTACTCAGAAGGACTTCGTGCAAAGGTTAACTGCTATGGTGCAAACTCTGTACCAGAAGGTGTTGCTATCATGCACAAAGAGGGTGTTGATGTATCTATCACCGGTAACTCAACAAACCCAACTCGTTTCCAGCATCCAGTAGCTGGTACTTATAAGAAGGAATGTAACGAGTTAGGAAAGAAGTACTTCTCAGTTGCTTCAGGTGGTGGTACAGGTCGTACACTTCACCCAGATAACATGGCAGCAGGTCCTGCTTCCTACGGTATGACAGATACACTTGGACGTATGCACAGTGACGCTCAGTTCGCTGGTTCATCATCCGTACCTGCTCACGTAGAAATGATGGGTCTGATCGGTGCTGGTAACAACCCTATGGTTGGTATGACAGTTGCTGTAGCTGTTTCTGTTGAGGAAGCAGCAAAGGCTGGTAAGTTCTAAAAAAGCTAGGAAATAAGCCAAATAAAGAAACGTGAAAATACCTGAAAAAGTGATTGTAACTAACAAACAACTAACAGGTAACTAACACTCGTAACTAACAAAAAACGGGGCAGCAATTATAATGATTGTTGCCCCATATTTTTATTTTATCTTTTCAATTTCAGTGTGAAGTTGCTTCATGGTCCTGTGGGTGTACACTTTCTCAGTCACATCCTCGATAGAATGACCAACTATCAGCTTTATGATGTATTCATCCATGTAAAAGATTTATTTGAGAGCATGGGAATTATAGATGCGGAAGATAAAGCATCGAGATTTTATGCAATTATGTATTTCTATTACAGCATTTATGATGGAGCAGTTGATAAGGAAAAAGTAAAAGAAGTTGTTTTAGCATTGAGCAGCATAGTACAAGAGTTGAAATAGGGGAGAGTCATATCATGAAGGAAAATATAGAAATTCGTTTAGAAGAAAAAAGTGAATATCGTCAAGTTGAAAAAATGGTAAGGGATAGCTTCTGGAATGTATATCGTCCCGGATGCCTGGAGCATTATGTTCTTAATCAGCTAAGAAATGATCCGGCATTTGTACCGGAATTAGATTTTGTTATGTATCGGGATGGAGAACTCATTGGTCAGAACATATTTGTAAGGACTGCAATTGCAGCAGATGACGGAAGAAATATTCCGATTATGACAATGGGACCGATCTGTATCAAGAATGAATATAAACGGAAAGGATATGGAAAAATCCTGCTTGACTATTCGTTAGAGAAGGCGGCTTAACTTGGCTGCGGTGCTTTATGTTTTGAAGGAAATATTGATTTTTACGGTAAAAGTGGTTTCAGACAGGCAAGCGAGTATGGTATCCGTTATCATGGATTGCCGGAGGGGGAAGATGCATTATTTTTTTGTGTAAAGAATTGATACCAGGGTTTCTGGATGGGATTACAGGGGAATATGCAACACCGGAGGGCTATCTGGTTGACGAGCAGGAAGTGGAAGAGTTTGATAGGCAGTTAACGATGTTCTTTTCTATTTTTAAATAATAGCTGTTGACAAGTAACCGATAGGTAACTATAATAAAGTGGCCAAAAGGTAACCGATTGATGAGGCTGATTTAGGAGACAAGTGTGGAGATTAAAGAAAAGAATACAAAGGACAAAATACTGGAAGAAGCTTTAAAATTATTTGCACAGAGCGGATATATGGGAACATCCATGAATGATATTGCTTCAAAGCTTGGAGTAACCAAGGCTGCATTGTATAAGCATTATAAAAGCAAGCAGGAGATATTGGACAGTATTATTGACAAAATGAATGAACTGGATATGGAGAGAGTAAAGCGGTATGAAATGCCGGAGGGCGATCTGGAAAAGGTTGTGGCCGAGTATAAAGAAACAGCATTTGATAAAATTAAGCAGTTTACAAAGGTGCAGTTTCTTCACTGGACAGAGGAAGAGTTTTCATCCTGTTTCCGTAAGATGCTGACATTGGAACAGTACAGGGAGCCGCAGATGGCACAGTTATATCAGAATTATCTTGCAGGTGGACCATTAACTTATATAGAAGCTTTGTTCTCGGATATGCTTGGGGATACAAGAAAAGCCAGACAGACAGCACTTGATTTTTATGGACCTATTTTTTTGCTTTACAGTATATATGATGGAGTAGATGACAAGAGTCGGGTGATAAAGCTTCTGGAAGATCACATGGATCATTTTCTACAGGAAATGTAGAAAAATATATCAAACTAAAATGTCCGGTGGTGTGATGCTGAAGGTTGCAGTTATGGAGATTTCGAGAATTATGCAGATATTTTCGACAACAGGAGGCAGAAAATGAAAGATAAAATTTTTCCTAGGACATTCGATAAACAGATCGTTTATCTGAAAAATGTTATAAATACCCCTGATATAGAGGTAGGGGATTATACAATGTACAACGATTTTGTACATGATCCGATTGATTTTGAAAAAAATAATGTTTTGTATCATTATCCTGTTAATAAGGATAAGCTAAAAATTGGAAAATTCTGTTCTATTGCATGTGGAGCAAAATTTTTATTTACCAGTGCAAATCACGCAATGGAATCGTTATCTACGTATCCGTTTCCTATTTTCTTTGAAGAATGGGGGTTGGATGCAAAGAATATATGCGATGCATGGGATAATAAGGGTGATATTGTAATTGGAAATGATGTGTGGATTGGATATGAAGCAGTTATTTTGTCTGGTGTAACAATCGGTGATGGCGCAATTATAGGCACTCGTGCAGTGGTAACAAAAGATGTGCCTTCATATACGGTAGTTGGAGGAGTGCCGGCAAAGCCAATCCGTAAACGATTTGATGAAGAAACAATTCAGAAACTTGAAGAAATCAGATGGTGGGACTGGGAAGAAGAACGAATTAAAAAGAATATTCAGGCAATACAGTCTGGTGATATAAGTATGTTAGAGCGTATGAATTAGAAATAAAAACATGACTTTAATAAAGGATATATACCATTTTAATTACAAAAGAGGTGAATGCAGACATGAGTACATTTGAACATGATCTTACAAAAGGAAATATCTGGAAGCAGCTTGTATGGTTTGCTGTGCCGTTTTTTATCAGTAATTTGATCCAGTCCTTATACAGCCTGATCGATCTGATCATTTTAGGACATTTTGGCGGAACAAATTCTATATCGGCAGCTAATATCGGAGGGCAGGTGCTTGTGATCTTGACAAATCTTGCCGCGGGACTGTCAGGCGGAGGAACTGTGATGCTTGGAAATTATCTGGGATCAAAACGTAAGGATAAGATCAATGGAGCGATCAGTACATTATTCATAACATTGACAGTTATGGCAGCAGCATTTATGGTACTGTTATTTATATTAAAACAGCCGTTACTTCGATTACTTGATACACCTGAAGAGGCATTTTCACAGGCAGAACAGTATTTGTTTATTTGCACTTTGGGCCTATTATTTATTTATGGTTATAATGCATTAAGTGCAATTATGCGTGGACTTGGTGACAGTCGGACACCGATGATCTTTGTTATGATTGCATGTGTGATCAACATTATTTTGGATCTGGTGCTGGTTGCCGGATGTCATTTAGGAGCCGGTGGTGCTGCTGTTGCAACTGTATTTGCACAGGGCTGTTCGATGTTATTTTGTATAATATATTTAAAACATCATGATTTTATGTTTGATTTCAAACCATCTTCTTTTCATTTTATAAAAGAGGAATTCCACACTCTGCTTCGTACCGGATTGCCGCTTAGTATTCAAATGGTTGGTACAAATTTTTCGTTTTTGATCTTGACTACATTCATTAACAGGGCGGGTGGTGTAGCAGCATCGGCTGCAGCAGGAATAGTAAATAACTTTAATGGATTTGCAATTCTTCCGGAAGCAGCGATCAGCTCGGCTGCATCAGCCATGATCGCACAGAATATGGGCACGAAAGATGTGAAACGATCATCAAAGACTATGCACTGTTGTCTGGTTCTCTGTATTGGTGTGTCTTTGGTCGTGTTTACGTTGATGCATATATTCCCGGAGCAGATATTTCATCTGTTTGGCGTAAAAGAAGATGTCCTGGTCTATGGTATGCCGTATATCTTTGCTTTTTCGTTTGAATATGTGGGACTTCCATTTATCATGTCATTTAATACGGTTTCAACCGCAACTGGAAATGGATGGATTACGCTGGTTACAAATATGATATCTGCATTTATCGTTCGTATTCCGTTAGCATATGTTCTGGCATTTCTTTGTGAACTTGGTGTAAGAGGAATTGCGATATCTATACCGATCGCAACAGCCGTTGGAGCTATAATATCATTTTTATTTTACAAAGCCGGAATTTGGAAAAAACACATTCTGTTATAAAAGGATTTATATGCCATATCTGAAAAATTGAGTATAATATTTCTATCCGGGCAGTACAGATATAGAATGTACCTATCCCCGGCATAGAACGAAGGTTGTAGTATGTCAGTTTGAATATGGAGCGGAAAATGGCATTTTCAGAAAATACAAAAACAGAAATTCAGATACGAGAAATTAAGGCAAAGACAATACTGCTGTTTTTTATTGTGATCACGATAACAGTAGGGGTTGTTTCATTTATAATAACAAGAAAATCTTGAAACGAGATGCAGAATAAGGTTGTTAACCTGGTTGCACAAGGAAATAGGCAGCAGATTAATAATGTGAACAGCTATCTTGGAAAGATAGAAGATACGGCGGCATTGTTATTCTCTGATGAGCTATATTATGAGTTCGATGCAACGGCGCCGGCTCTCGATACATTTGAAAAGCTTCAGACCGAGAAGACGATCAAGAACCGACTGGATGATTTGGGTATTCTGGAGAATTTCTCTGACTTTGGAATCGTGTATGCAGATGATTCTACGATTGGCTGGATATCGAATACAACGATACAGTTATTTCCAAATGGAGGGTTATTCGCTTATCTTGATAATAATATCAATATTACCAGTTGATCGGAGATGAAAATCTGATCGTGCAGGGAAAATGTGAGAATAACTGGAGAGTCATTTGCGCAGCTCCTGTTAAGGTTATTTTTTCAGAAGACCTTCAGGATACAGAGAAGGGAATACCGATCAGTGATGCAGCCAGAAATGTTCTGGATGAAGAAGGTAAGCTTGTTGGTTATGAGAAGCTTGCTGATGATAAGAGAGAACAGAATACAGATCGGTTGGAAATTTTGCCGCCGATATTTGAGAAGGAAAATATCTACGATTCCTTTAAAACGAATGCTGACTATTATCTGTATGGTAAAAAGTCCAAAGAAGAAGTTGTGGATGCAATCGTAGAGTCCTTTTATAAATAAGTGTCAGATGATTCCTATCTTGTATCTCATCCTACAAAATGATAGAATAGACAACTGAAAACGATAACCTGCTGATTAGCAGAGATAACATGGAGGATAAATCATGGCATCATGGAGAGATAATATTCGTCAGGTTGAACCATATGTACCTGGTGAGCAGCCAAAGAATACAAATGTGATCAAATTAAATACAAATGAGAATCCGTATGGACCGTCTCCAAGAGTAAAAGCGGTTCAGGATAATGAGGATCTGTTACGGTTATATCCGGATCCGACGGCAAGCGTACTGGTGGACGCACTGGCGGAGTATCATGGTGTGGATGCATCACAGGTATTTGTAGGTGTAGGTTCCGATGATGTACTTGCAATGTCATTTTTGACCTTCTTTAATTCGGATAAACCGATTCTGTTTCCGGATATCACATATTCTTTTTATGATGTATGGGCAGAACTGTTCCGGATTCCATATAAGCAGATGCCACTTGATGAGAACTTCCGTCTGAAGATAGATGATTATAAGGGCGAAAACGGTGGAATCGTATTCCCGAATCCAAACGCACCGACCGGTATCTACGAATCGTTGGATCATGTAGAGGAGATCATAAAGAACAATCCGGACGTGATCGTGATCGTAGATGAGGCATATATTGATTTTGGAGGAGAAACAGCACTTCCGTTGATCGACAAATACGACAATCTTGTGGTAGTCAGAACCTTTTCAAAATCACGTTCCATGGCGGGACTTCGAATCGGTTATGCGATCAGCAACCCTGAACTGATCAAAGCCTTAAATGATGTGAAATACTCCTATAATTCATATACGATGAACCGACCGTCTCTGGTGCTCGGTGTAGAATCCATTCATGATGATGCATATTTCAGGGAGAAGGTTGGACAGATCATTGCAACCAGAGAAAGATTTGTGAAAGAGATCGCAGAGCTTGGATTTACCTGTCTGCCATCATCTGCAAACTTTGTATTTGCAACACATGAGAGTATTCCTGCAAAGGAGATCTTTGCTGCGGCAAAAGAGAATAATATCTATGTGCGTTATTTTGATAAGCCAAGGATTGACAATTATCTGAGAATCTCGATTGGAACTGACGCAGAGATGGACACATTTGTTGCATTCTTAAAGGGATATGTAGAGACAAAGCAGAATTAAAATTTACAATGACTGAAAATTAAAAGTAATTATAGTATAAAGCTAATAAATAAGCCAAAAGAAAGATTTGTTTTTCATAAAAATATCAGAAAACAGATTTGATTTTGGCTTATTTTTTTCGCGCAGTTATGCACGTTGCGTAGATGTATGTGTTAATATAGCACAAATGACTCAAAATAGCACACGCAAAATGTTGACTTTGATCTAATCTCTTTTTATTATGGGAGTCAGAAATATTTCAGACAAAAATCCGGATTTTATCAATTTTCGAAACGTTTCAATATAAGTTACGAAGGAGAGATAAAATGAATTTTGAGGAATTTACAGAAACTATAAGAACAGGGTTGGTTCAGGTATTTGAGATGAATGATATGGACATAACCGTGAATAAAATAGTAAAAAATAATGGAATTATGCTAACAGGAATTAATATAAGACAGGCACATACGATGGTGGCACCTACGATTTATATCAATGATTTTTACAGAGAAGATGTGGATAAAAAGGAGATTGACAACATTGTACTGAAGATCAAACGAATCTATCAGGGAAGATGCAAGGAGAATCCGGTCGGGGAAGAGGTGAAAAATTATTTGGATTTTGACTGGGTAAGTGAGAGAATCTTTTATACCTTGATAAACCATTCTATGAATGAAGAAATACTGCAGAATGTCCCATATCTGCCATTCTATGATCTGGCGATTGTATTCCGTTGTGTTTTCCATATCGGTCAAAATGGGATTGCGTCATCGGTAGTATCCGAGGATGATATGAAACGATGGGGGGTAGATACGAAATTGTTGTATCAGTTGGCAGCAAAGAATACGCCACGACTTTTCCCTCCTGTAATGGATAAGATTACTCGTTATCTGAAGGTTCATGCAAACGTGCCGGATTCCTTATTAGAAGATTTCCCGCAGGACGATGATAAACTCTATGTGCTGTCTAATTCGTTTGGGATCAACGGAGCAGCGGCGCTTTTATATGAAGGTCTGCTTGCGGATTGTGCAGATCTGGTTGGGGAGGATATATATGTATTGCCATCCAGTATTCATGAAACGATATTTGCAGGGGTGTCTATAGTAGATGATCCTGAGTTGCTGACCGAGATTGTTCAGGAGGCAAACGACAAAGTTATCAGCCAGTCGGATATATTATCCTATAATGCATATCGGTACAGTAGAAAGGTGAAAAGGCTAATGATGATTCGGTCGGAACAGGAAACAGTTCCGGTATAGATCTCAAAGTATAAAGGTACATTGAAAAATAAATAACAAAAGAACTAACAGCACGGACAGATGATTCTCTGTATTGACAAAAGAAAGAGCATGACATAGAATTAAAAGGTGTATTGGGTGTAAATTTATGTGTTGAGAGGAGAACGGTGTGGCTGAAAATTATGTATCAAGGAGAGATAAAATTGTTGCATCGGCAGTCGAATTGATCGGCGATCTAGGGTTGAACGCTCTGACAACGAAAAATCTGGCTCGTAAAGAAAATATATCCGAAACCCTAATTTATAAGTATTTCGGGGGCATAGATGAAGTACTTACAGAAGTAGTTCTGCAGTATGCTGTATTTGATAAAAATATTCAGATGACGGTAGTAAAGCAGAGTGGCTCAAATATGGATAAGTTAAGGTTTTATGCAGATACATATGCTACATACTATGATAATTATATCGGTATGGGAGCAATCATGTTGCATTATGAGGAATTATTACATTTAAGTGAGACACGGGAGATTATCTCAGAATGTATACTGAAAAGAAACGAATTTGTCTGTAAGCTTTTTGAAGATGCTATAGCAGAGAGAGAGATTCGGGCGGTATTTACCCCGAGAGAATTGACATTGATGTTTAATGGTATATTTACTGAAGGCTTACTGGAGCGAAGAACAAAGTATTCGAAGAAGACATTTCGTGTGGAAGTGAAGGAAATGTTGAACCAGATTGAAAAGATGCTGAAATTCTAGTATAGGAGGAAGTTTGTCATGAGAATTTTAATTGCTGAGGACGATGTTGCAAATGCAAAGTTTTTATCAAAATATTTAAGCAAATTCGGAGAGGTTGTTATTACACCGGATGGAATTGCAGCTGTGGATGAGTTTGTAAAACACCTGGAAAAAGGCGAAAACTTCGAACTTGTATGTCTGGATATTATGATGCCAAAGATTGATGGTTATAAAGTACTTGCATCGATTCGAAATGCTGAGAGAAAGCACGGGGTATCCAGAATGCTACGTTCCAAGGTAATAATGACCAGTGCTTTGGATGAAACAAGTTTTGACAGCAATCAGGCAAGTGATGATTATGATGAATACATCTGTAAGCCGATTGATATTATGAAGTTAAATGATATTCTTAAGAAATTGGATGTAATTTAGGACAGATAGATGGATTTGTTTGATTATATGAGAGAGAATCAGAAGGATGATGATTCTCCACTGGCAAAGAGAATGCGCCCGGAAAATCTGGACGAAGTAATTGGACAGGAACATATCATAGGTAAGAATAAATTGTTATATCGTGCGATCAAGGCGGATAAGTTGGGCTCATTGATCTTTTATGGACCTCCGGGGACAGGAAAGACAACACTTGCTATGGTGATCGCGCATACGACAAAAGCGGATTTCAAACAGATCAATGCGACAACTTCCGGTAAAAAGGATATGGAGCAGATCATCGAGGAAGCAAAGAATACGAAAGCTATGTATGGCAGGCGTACGATTCTGTTTATCGATGAGATTCACAGGTTTAATAAATCGCAGCAGGATTATCTGTTGCCGTTTGTTGAAGATGGAACGATCATATTGATCGGTGCCACAACGGAGAATCCATATTTTGAAGTGAATGGAGCTTTGATTTCGAGGTCGAATATATTCGAGCTAAAGCCGTTATCAAAAGAGAACATTAAAGACATTATCTTAAAGGCTGTTTATGACCAGAAGGGCATGGGAGCCTTTAATGTATGTATAGATGATGATGCGGTAGAGTTCTTAAGTGATATGTCGGAGGGAGACGCCAGAAGTGCATTAAATGCAGTGGAACTTGGCGTGCTTTCTTCAGAGCCGGCAGCGGACGGCAGGATTCATATAACTCTGGCAGTAGCAGAGGAATGTATTCAGCGGCGGGCACTTCGGTATGATAAAGACGGAGATAATCATTATGACATTATATCAGCATTTATAAAAAGCATGCGTGGATCAGATCCGGATGCAGCTGTTTTCTATCTGGCTAAGATGCTTTACGGTGGTGAGAGTATCACGTTTATTGCCAGGAGAATTATGATTTGTGCCTGTGAGGATGTTGGAAATGCAGATCCGAATGCAATCTGTGTTGCAACGGCATGTGCGCAGGCAGTGGAACGGGTTGGTATGCCGGAGGCACAGATCATACTGGCACATGCAGCTATATATGTGGCGTGTGCTCCAAAGAGCAATGCTATTGTGAATGCGATCTTTTCTGCGAAGGATGTCGTAGAACATGAACAGTCGGGGCAGGTTCCGGTCTATCTTCGAGATGCACATTATGGCGGAGCGAAGAAGCTTGGACATACAGGTTATAAATATGCACATGATTATCCCAATCATTATGTAAAACAGCAGTATCTGCCGGATGAGATTGCGGACAGGCAGTTTTATGAGCCGTCGGATAACGGATATGAGCAGAATATAAAACAATATTTTAAGAAGATAAAGGAAGGACTTTAATGGAGATAATAAAGCGGATAGCAGCTTTTCTTATGATCCTAGTGATCTTAGGACTGGTTGTTTGGGCGTTTATCCTTGGGATAACAGGAAGTGAATATTTTTCGGCAGCATTGTTTCTGTGTATTCTGGTACCGGTACTATTTTATGGAATCAGTCTGGTCACAAGGCTGCTTACAGCAAAAGGAAAAGAACTTGCGGATCAGACCGGGTCAGACGTCGAAACAAAAAAGAATAATGTTGAAAAATAAGGTATAATCTGATATACTCTATAAAGTTTTAAAAATTGAAACGAGGTATGTAACATGAGTTTATTATCACAGTGGCGCGAATATGCGTATGGTTTTGATGACAGAACACCGGAAGGAAAGCAATTCTGGTTTGATTATTTTCAGGCTGAAAAAGGAATCTATGAAACAATTCTTGCAACACCAAAGGCAGATCCTGTGAAAGGAACTGTGAAAGAACTTGCAGAGAAGTATAATGTCAGCATTCAGACAATGATCGGTTTCCTGGATGGAATTGATGACAGTTTGATCACATCTAACAATCTGGATGATGTAACAGAGGATTCAGAAGTAACACTGGGTATTGATTATGAGAAACTGTATATGAATATGGTTGGGTGTAATGCAGAATGGTTATATACATTACCTGCATGGGATAAGATCTTTACAAAAGAAAAGCGAGACGAGCTTTATAAAAAAGAGAAGACATCCAGAACACTTGTAAAACCTCCAAAGGTTGGAAGAAATGATCCATGTCCATGTGGTAGCGGTAAGAAGTATAAGAAGTGCTGCGGTAGATAATCAGTTACAGGGTAACTATAGCAGAATTCAATAACAGGGAAAGACAAAGAGAACAGACAGATGGTGGTATCCGTCCTGTTCTCTTTTCAGTTGAAGGGAAGAAACAATTGGAAAAGAAACAGCAATTCAGCAAAGAACAAACAGATGCGATCCGGTATGAAGATGGACCTATGCTGGTCCTGGCGGGACCCGGAAGCGGCAAAACAACCGTAATTACGTATCGTGTGAAATATATGCTGGAGCAGACAGGTATAAACGGGAATCAGATTCTGGTGATAACATTTACAAAAGCTGCAGCAAATGAAATGAGGACACGATTTGAGAAAATAAGTGGTTATTCCGATGGAGTTACATTTGGAACATTTCATTCTGTGTTTTTCATGATCCTACGTCATGCTTACGGATATAATAGTAGCAATATTATACTCGAATCAGAGAAGTATCAGATCATAAATGGAATCATTGAAAAGCATAATATGGAATATAACGGACAGGATGATTTTGCAAAGAATGTGATAGCAGAGATCGGCTTGGTAAAAAGTGAGATGAAACCGGTGGAACAGTACCATTCAGTGAATATGAAGGCAGATGATTTTCAAATCACTTACCGGGAATATGATGAGATCCTGCGTGCAAACAATAAAATCGATTTTGATGATATGCTTGTATTTACATATGAATTGCTTCGTGACAGATCGGATATTCGGAAAATGTGGCAACAGAGATTTCAATATATTCTGATCGATGAGTTTCAGGATATCAATTGGATACAGTACCAAACCGTAAAACTTCTGCTTGGAAAGAAACAGAATATATTTGCTGTAGGGGATGATGATCAGTCAGTCTATGGGTTCCGTGGAGCGGATACAAAGCTTATGCTTGGATTTCCAAATGAATTTCCGGGAACAAGGCTGGTATATCTGAATACAAATTACAGATGCAGCAGTGCCATTGTAGAATCTGCTTGTCGTATTATAAAGAATAATAAGGAAAGATATAAAAAGGCAATTCATTCGGCATTTGAAAAAAGTCAGTGTGAACGGGTTCATGTGATCGAAGTGGATGGAATGAGACAGGAAACAGACGGGATTGTACAGAAAATTCGGAAGATGAATCAAAACGGAATCCCGTATTCGAATATTGCTGTACTTTACAGGACAAATTCTGAACCATCAGGACTTGCAATGAAGCTGATGCAGAGTAATATCCCTTTTCGTGTGAAGGATAGTATACCTGATCTGATGTCACATTTCGTAGTTGTGAATATTCTTGATTATATAAAGGCAGCACTTGGAAACAGGGAACGAGCTTTGTTTTTACGAATTATAAATCGTCCGAATCGATACGTAAGCCGGGAAAGTCTGGAGACTGATCCGGTTGATACGGAACGGATGAAAGAATTCTATAGGGATAATAACAGGCTGGTACAGAATCTGGTAACACTGGAAGCAGATCTCAGAAGAATCGCAGAATTAAAGCCATATGCAGCGGTTAATTATATCAGAAAAGCAGTTGGGTATGACGAGTATTTGAAGGAATATGCCTCATACAGAGGGATTAATCCGCAGGAGTATATGGATATTGCGGATGAATTTCAGGAAATGGCACGGGATGCGGATTCTTTTATTGAATGGTTTAATTTTTTAAATGAATACAGGATAAAGCTTAAGGAACAGATGAAGACGACGGATCACACCAGGGATGCAGTTGTACTTGCTACGATGCATGGGGCAAAAGGTCTGGAATTTGATCAGGTATTTATCATGAATGCGGTAGAGGGGATGACCCCTCATAAGAAGTCGGTTGCGGATGCTGAATTAGAAGAAGAGCGTAGGATGTTCTATGTTGCAGTTACCAGAGCACGGTACGGATTATATATCTATGTACCTAAGGTGGTTTATGGAAAGGCAGCCCAGATATCGCGTTTTGTCACAGAGATGGTAGTTGATCATGATATGCTGCAGATTGGAAATAAAATCATCCACAAACGATATGGCAGAGGTGTCATAACATTTGTGGATGATAAAAAAATTTGTGTTTATTTTGAGAAAGACCAGATCACAAAAACATTAAGTATTGAATATACGATTAAAAATAATCTGGTTACCATGTCTGAAGATGACTAATCATCTTCAGACATGGAATTGAATTCCATTTCGTCTAAGATTTCATCAAAAGCATCTGCGACAATATCAAATTCTTCTTCGTCTTCGATCGGTTCTAAGGTGAACTCGTCATTTGGAAGCTCGATATAGCGGTATACAAGGACTTCGTCATCATCGTAGCCTTCCGGTGCTTCTATAGGAAGCAAAGCAATATAAGAGGTATCTTCAACATCGAAGGTTGCAACAATCTCACATTCGAGCTTTGTTCCGTCATCAAGTTCAAGGGACATCATTTCGATATCATCTAATTCTTCATCATTCTGTTTTGACATGTTTGATCTCCTTATCAAATAAAATTACCGGTAACTTTATGATATGTTGTTATCATTTAAAATCATATTGACCGGATAATTCCATGATAATGGAAAAATAACAAAAAGTCTACATCCAAATTTTTATAAAGCAATAAAATGCAGGTGCTTTATTCATTGAATTATATGTATAAATATGATAAAATTAATATTATTTTGGAGTTATTCCATGGGAGGAAATTAGAGAAGATGAAGAAAGTTGCTTATATTGCTTCAGAGTGTGTGCCATTTATCAAAACGGGTGGTCTGGCGGATGTTGTAGGAACACTTCCAAAAATATTTGACAGAAATGAATATGATGTTCGGGTTATTATGCCAAACTATCTTTGTATTCCAAATAAATACAGAGAAAAGATGCAGTACCTGACTCATTTCTATATGGATATTGGATACAAGAATGATTATGTTGGGGTTATGTATCTGGAGTACGAAGGAGTAAAAGTATATTTCATTGACAATGAATATTATTTCAATGGCTTCACTCCATATGGAGATGTAAAGTGGGATATTGAAAAGTTCAGCTTCTTTTCAAAGGCAGCGTTATGTATCCTGCCGGCAGTTGGATTTCAGCCGGATATCCTGCACTGCCATGACTGGCAGGCGGGTCTGGTTCCGGTATATTTGAAAACATTATTTGCCGGAAATCCGTTTTTCAGTGGAATGAAGTCGGTTATGACGATCCATAATTTACAGTTTCAGGGTAAATGGGATATCGATACGATCAAGGCGGATTCCGGTCTTCCGGATTATGTATTTACACCGGATAAGCTGGAAGTCAGAAAAGATGCAAGTATGTTAAAGGGTGGTCTTGTATATGCAGACAAGATCACAACAGTAAGTAACACATATGCCAGAGAGATTCAGACACCATATTAC
Source organism: Clostridium sp. AF15-41 (assembly GCF_003604095.1). Taxonomy (NCBI): domain Bacteria; kingdom Bacillati; phylum Bacillota; class Clostridia; order Eubacteriales; family Clostridiaceae; genus Clostridium; species Clostridium sp. AF15-41. The sequence goes on along the minus strand of NZ_QTMQ01000009.1, from coordinate 100,146 downwards.
GGTGAAGGCTTGGATGGACTTCTGAGTGCAAGATGGCAGTCACTCTGGGGAATTGTAAACGGAATTGATTATGATGTATGGAATCCGGCAACAGATCCACAGGTATATAAGAATTACAGTGTAGATAACTTCCGTGAACTGAAAAAGATCAATAAGGTTGAACTTCAGAAGGAATGTGGACTTCCACAGGATGATAAGCAGTTTGTGATCGGTATCATATCCAGACTGACAGACCAGAAGGGACTGGATCTGGTTGATCGCATTATGAATGATATTTGTTGCGATGGTGTCCAATTTATCGTTCTCGGAACCGGAGATAGCAGATATGAAGATATGTTCCGTTATTATCAGGGCATTCATCCGGCAAAGGTTTCAGCGAATATTTATTATTCGGATGAAAGATCTCATAAGATGTATGCTGGCTGTGATGTTATGCTTGTTCCATCCAGATTTGAGCCATGTGGTCTGACCCAGTTAATGGCACTTCGTTATGGAACAGTTCCGATCGTAAGAGAGACAGGAGGACTTAAGGACACGGTAGAACCATACAATCAGTTTGAGAATACAGGAACAGGTTTCTCATTTGCAAATTACAATGCATATGAGTTGCTTGATGCGATCAACTATGCAAAGGAAGTTTATTATAATAATAAAGACGCATGGTATGGTATTCAGGAGCGTGGCATGAGAATGGATTACTCATGGTATAATTCAGCAAAGATCTATAATGATCTGTATAATTCATTATAAAATGAACGAACAAACTTATTTTTCATAAATGAAAAATCAGGCAGAAGATGTTGCGATACATTTTCTGCCTTTTTACCGCAGAACGGAGAGACAAGCTGCGTGAATATGAAAATATGCGGATCTGCGCAGGAAAGGTGGTTTCATATGGCTTTTGACGGAGTTGTAATATCAAATGTTGTAAGTGATCTGAAAAAGAAATTAGTGGATGGAAGGATCTATAAGATCTATCAGCCGGAAAATGATGAACTGAATATTATTATAAAAAACAACAGGGAGAATTACCGCTTACTGTTATCTGCAGATGCAAGTCTACCTCTGATCTATCTGCTGCAGGTGCCGAAGGAGAATCCGATGACAGCTCCGAATTTCTGTATGCTGCTTCGTAAGCATATCGGAAATGGCAGAATCGTAGATGTCTGCCAGCCGGGTTTTGAACGTATCGTGGAATTCACGATCGAGCATCTTGATGAGATGGGAGATCTGCGCAGAAAGAAACTTATCATAGAGATCATGGGTAAGCACAGTAATATTATCTTCACGGATGCGGATGGAATGATCATTGACAGTATCAAACATATATCCCATCTGGTAAGCTCGGTAAGAGAGGTACTTCCGGGTAAAGCGTATGTATATCCGCCGTCCGGTGATAAGCGTCCCCCATATGATGCAGACCGGGATTATTTTATATCTACGGTATATACAAAACCGGTAACTGTCACAAAGGCAATTTATTCCTCTGTTACAGGTATTTCACCGCTGATCGCAAATGAGCTTTGTTATCGCGCGGGGATTGATGGCGGACAGTCAACAGCAGCGTTAACGGATATTCAGAAAGAGAAGCTGTATCAGGAATTTGAGAAACTGTTTTCCGATATAAATACAGAAAACTATGTGCCGAATATTGTATATGACGGGTATGTTCCGGTTGAATTTTCATCGGTAAGACTCAGTATGTATCAGGACTATCAGGCAGAAGATAAGGATGAAATTTCAAAGGTTTTAGATGAGTATTACTTTAAGAAGAGCAAGGTAACAAGAATCCGGCAGAAGTCGGCAGACCTGCGGAAGATCATCTCAACTGCAATCGAAAGAACCAGCAAGAAATATGATCTGCAGTTAAAGCAGATGAAGGATACCGAAGACCGGGAGAAATATAAGGTATATGGTGAGCTGATCAATACCTATGGATATGGAGTGGCGCAGGGAGCAAAGAGTTTCCATGCACTGAATTATTATACGAATGAAGAAATTGAGATTCCACTCGATCCAACGATATCGGTGCTTGAAAATGCCAAACGATATTTTGCAAAGTACAATAAACAGAAGAGGACGTATGAAGCATTAGAAAAGCTGATTGTTGAGACGGGACATGAGTTGGAATATCTTCAGTCGGTTCAGGCATTTATCGATATGACTCTGGATGAGAATGCATTGGCACAAGTGAAAGAGGAGCTTATGATAAGCGGATATATCAAAGGCAGATACGGAAAAAAGGGGGACAAGCATACGAATAAGAGTAAACCGTATCATTACATTTCGTCTGACGGCTTTCATATGTATGTCGGAAAGAATAATCTGCAGAATGATGAACTGACCTTCAAGTTTGCAAATGGTGGAGATATGTGGTTCCATGCCAAGAAGATGCCCGGATCACATGTGATCGTACGGATGGAGGGAGCGGAAGAACTTCCGGACCAGACTTATGAAGAGGCGGCAAGGCTTGCGGCATATTATTCCTCCGGCAGAGAAAACCCAAAGGTGGAGATCGACTATACAAAAAGGATGAATCTGAAAAAACCGGCAGGGGCAAAACCCGGATTTGTAATTTATCATACAAACTATTCTATGATAGCCGAGCCGACGATACACGGAATAGAAGAGGTAATCAGATAAAATATTTGATTTTTTATAGTGGTTGAAGTATAATATAGTATCCATTGTTTTAAGGAGAATGTGATTTTATGATTAAGAGTATGACAGGCTTTGGAAGAAGCGAAGTTGTTTCCGGAGCCCGTAAGATAGTTGTGGAGATTAAGGCTGTTAATCACAGGTTTTGCGAGATCAATGTAAAAACACCAAAGAAACTGAGTTTTTTTGAAACAACTATAAGAGCATATTTAAAGAAGTATATAGAACGTGGTAAGGTAGATGTCTTTATCACTTATGAAGATCTGACCGAGACAAATGTCTCAGTAAAATATAATAAGGAGCTGGCAGAGGAATATGTTGGCTATATGAATCAGATGGCAGCAGATTTCAATCTTACAAATGATATCAGTCCATCGGTTATATGCAGACTTCCGGAGATTTTTGTTCTGGAAGAGCAGACAGTAGATGAAGATGAGTTATGGAGCCTGATACAGGGTGCACTTGACGAGGCGGCTGATAAGTTTGTGAAGTCAAGAATGGTGGAAGGTGAGAACCTGAAGGTTAATCTGTTGGAGAAGCTTGATAATATGACGGCTGCAGTTGATTATATCGAAGAAGTTTCTCCGGAGCTAATAACAGCATACAGACAGAAGCTGATCGATAAGATTTCAGAACTGGTTGACAGTTCAGTTATTGATGAGAATCGTATTGCGACTGAGGTAGTTATATATGCGGACAAGATATGTGTAGATGAGGAAACGGTTCGATTAAAGAGCCACATTGACAGCACCAGAAAGATACTGGAGGCAGGCGGAAGTGTCGGAAGAAAGCTCGATTTTATTGCACAGGAGATGAACAGAGAGGCGAATACGATCCTTTCCAAGGCGAATTCTCTAGATGTATCGAACCGGGCGATCGAATTAAAAACAGATATCGAAAAAGTCAGAGAACAGATACAGAATTTGGAGTAAAAAAGATGGGAAACAGAGGTTCGTTAATTGTAATTTCGGGTTTTTCGGGAGTTGGAAAAGGAACGGTCGTAAAAAGACTGGTATCTGATTACGGATATGAATTATCTATATCAGCAACAACAAGAAGTCCACGTGCCGGTGAAGAACATGGAAGAGAATATTTCTTTATGGACAAGAGTGAGTTTGAGAATCTGATCGATTACGGTGGATTTATCGAGTGGACACAGTATGTTGAGAATTATTATGGAACACCGAGAAAGTTTGTAGAAGAAAGTCTGGATCAGGGTAAGAACATTATTCTTGAGATAGAAGTTATGGGTGCTATGAAGATTAAAGAACAGTACCCGGATGCATTGCTGATCTTTATCAGTGCGCCAAGCATAGACAGTCTGCGCGACAGATTGCGTGGAAGAGGTACAGAAGCAGAAGATGTGATACTGAAGCGTTTAAAGAAGGCAACAGAAGAATCAGCAGACATGGATAAATATGACTACATTGTTATCAATGATGATCTGGAGGAGTGCATACAGACGGTGAATTCAGTAATTGTAGGATATGCATGCAGAACATCGAATAATAAGGCATATATAAAAGAAATAAGGGATGACCTGAAAGGCATCTGGTAAGAAAAATAAATTCAGAAAGGGGATATAATATTATGTTACATCCATCATACACAGACTTAATGGCAGTTGTTAATTCAGAGGTTGAACCGGGAGAACATCCGGTAGTTCAGAGTAGATATTCTATCGTGCTTGCAACCGCTAAGCGTGCAAGAGAGATAATCGCAGGACAGGAGCCACTTGTAAATACAGCAAGCAACAAGCCTTTATCAATAGCAGTTGATGAGCTTTACAGCGGCAAAGTAAAGATTGTTGGCGATGACGAAGAAGAGAACTAATCAGAAAAAGAGGTTGTTGCAGTTTTGCGCAGCCTTTTTCTTTTATAAAAAGGAGAGCGGCATATGAAAGCAAGAGAATTGTTAAAAGGATTACAGTATTCAGTAATCTGCGGAGACGAAGATGTTGAGATAAAAGAGATTTATAATGATTCCAGAAAAGTAGGGGAACAGGGGCTGTTCTTCTGTATTGTCGGGGCAAACTTTGATGGACATGCTTATGTAAAGAATGTAATTAATAAGGGAGCAGTCTGCCTGGTTGTTCAGAAGGATGTAGAGCCGGTTCCGGGAGTACTGATCGTAAAGGTAGACAGTACGAGATATGCAATGGGAATCGTCAGCAGCAATTTCTACGGAAATCCTTCATCCAAGCTGACAGTGATCGGTATCACAGGAACAAAGGGTAAGACAACAACGACATATATGATTCGCGAGATGCTAATGAGTGCAGGACATAAGACCGGTCTGATCGGAACGATAGAGATTATTGACGGCAATAATGTTACGGCAGCAAATAATACAACACCGGAATCTATGATCGTGCATAAGAAATTAAAGGATATGGTTGACAACGGATTAGACAGTGTTGTTATGGAGGTGTCTTCACAGGGGCTGATGCTTGACCGTGTGGCCGGGGTTGATTTTGATTATGGAATCTTTTCAAATCTTTCCAGAGATCATATCGGACCAAATGAACATAAGACATTTGAAGAATATGCGATGTGGAAAAGCAAATTATTCACAATGTGTAAAATTGGCATTTTTAATGCAGATGATCCACATGTAGATACAATGACAGAACATGCAACCTGTAAGATTGTGACATATGGAATTAATGGCGATTATGATTATAAGGCAAATGACCATAATCTGTATAATAAAGATGGTCATCTCGGTATCGGTTATCATTTGTCAGGAAAGTTAGATGGAGATGTGCTGGTCAATCTTCCGGGTAATTTCAGTATCTATAATTCCCTGGCAGCTATTGCAGTTGCAGATCTGATGGGTGTTCCATTTGACAAGATACAAGAGATCCTGAAAACGATCAAGGTAAAGGGAAGGGTAGAACTGATCCCGATATCGGACAAATTTACGATCATGATTGACTACGCTCATAATGCAGTAAGCCTGATGAGCATTCTGGAGACATTAAGAGAGTATAAGCCGAAAAGACTGGTCAGTCTGTTTGGCTGCGGTGGTAACCGTTCAAAAGAGAGAAGATATGAGATGGGTGAAGTGTCTGGTAATATGGCAGATCTTACGATCATTACTTCCGATAACCCAAGATTTGAAGAACCACAGGATATCATTAATGATATAAAGACAGGAATCAATAAAACTACAGGAAAGTATGTAGAGATTATTGACCGGAAGGAAGCAATCCGGTATGCGATCATGAATGCTGAACCGGGAGATGTGATCGTGCTTGCCGGAAAAGGACATGAAGACTATCAGGAGATCAAGGGCGTAAAGCATCATATGGATGAGAGAGACCTGATCAGAGAGGTACTGGAGGAAGAAGATGTTACCAAGATATGCGGATATAATAATCGATATTTCGCATGAAGCTATTGATCGTCCGTTTCAATACAGAATACCGGATGGTCTGAGGGAAGATATCCGGCTTGGCAGTATGGTTAAGATCCCATTTGGCAGGGGAAATCATCTTCGAACCGGATATGTGATCGGATTTTCAGATCAGACAGAGTATCAGCCGGATCGGATTAAGGAGATTGCAGAACTCTGTGATCGTTCCGTGCCTGTGGAAGGGCGGCTGCTTGCGCTTGCGGCATGGATTCGTGAGAATTATGGATCTACAATGATCAATGCGATCCGTACGGTAATGCCGGTAAAAAAAACAATTCGACAATTAGTAGATCAGGTCGTAGTGCTTGCGGAGAATATGGATACAGAGCATCTGGCAGATATCAGGGAGCAATATCATAGAAAACATGCACAGGCAAAACTGCGTCTGTTACAGGCGTTAGAAGAAACGCCGGAACGATATCTTTCGATGGATGTCGTGAAGCAGAAATGGAATATATCACCGGCTACACTTAAAACGATGCAGCAGGACGGTGTAATTACTGTAATCAGTAAAGAACGGTATCGGACAGCAGGTGTTTATGATTATAAAGAGAATTTTCAGATTACTTTAAATAATGAACAGCAGGCAGTCGTAGATGAAGTAACTCGTGATATGGAACAGGGAAGACAGCAAACATATCTGCTGCATGGAATTACCGGAAGCGGAAAAACGGAAGTCTATGTTAAAATTGTAAAAAAGACAATTGAGATGGGAAAACAGGCAATCATACTGATTCCGGAAATTGCCCTTACCTATCAGACAGTCCGCTATTTTAGAAATTATTTTGGTGACCGGGTGACTATCATTAATTCCAGGCTAAGTGACGGAGAAAAATATGACCAGTTTATGCGTGCGAAAAATGGAGATGTAGATGTCGTGATAGGACCGCGTTCTGCATTATTTGCCCCATTTCAGAATCTGGGTATCATTATTATAGATGAAGAACATGAGACAAGTTATAAGAGTGATTACCCACCCAAATATCATGCGAGGGAGACGGCAGTAAAACGTGCAGAGCTCGAACATGCAAGCGTTCTTCTTGGTTCGGCAACTCCGTCCGTTGAGAGTTATCACAGGGCACTTAACGGGACGTATCGTTTGCTTGAACTGCATGAACGTGCGGGAAGCGGACAGCTCGCAAAGACATCGATCGTTGACCTGAGAAAGGAATTAAAAGCAGGGAATCGATCTATCATAAGCAGGGAGCTTGCAGATGATATCGCGGATCGGCTTGCCCGCAGGCAGCAGGTAATGTTATTTATCAATAAAAGAGGATATAACAGCTTCGTGTCATGCAGAAGCTGTGGTGAGGCACTTAAATGTCCGCACTGTGATGTCAGCCTGACCAGGCATGAAAATAACCGGATGATCTGTCATTATTGTGGATTCCAGATGCCTCAGCCCAAAGTATGTCCTTCCTGTCATTCCGGGCTGATCGGTGGATACGGAACAGGAACCCAGAAGCTTGAGGAGGAGGTTCGGCGGTTATTTCCTCAGGCGAGAGTCCTTCGTATGGATAAGGATACAACGGCAGCGAAGGATGCACATGAACAGATCTTAGAGAAGTTTGGAAACGGAGAAGCGGATATACTGGTTGGAACTCAGATGATCGTAAAGGGACATGATTTTTCAAATGTAACTCTGGTTGGGATCATTCTTGCAGATCTTACTTTATTCCAGAATGATTACCGGGCAGGAGAACGTACCTTTGATCTGATCACACAGGCAGCCGGAAGAGCCGGGAGAGGGACACAGCCGGGTAAAGTCGTGATCCAGACTTATAAGCCGGAGCATTATGCGATAAAGGCAGCAGCAGCTCAGGATTATTTGGATTTTTATAAGGAAGAAGAAGCGTACCGTGGACTTATGAAATATCCGCCGGAATGGAATATGATGGTGGTATTGATGGTGTGCTCAGACGAGACCTTTCTGGATCAAATGGCGGAAGATATCTGTTCAAATATCAGAAGCTGTTCAGAAAATGACCGGGATATGAGAATAATCGGACCATCGGCACCTGTAATAGCAAAGATACGAGATATTTACAGAAGGGTTGTCTATATTAAGAATTATCGGTATAATGAGCTGGTGGCTTTAAAAGACCAGATTGAAATATATGTATCAGAGAAAAAAGAACTTCAGGATTTTAGTCTGCAATTTGACTTTAATCCTTTAAATATGTATTAAGGAGAGAATGAGAAATGGCAACAAGAAAGATAAGAATCGATGGCGACAGCGTTTTAAGAAAGATATGTAAGCCTGTTACGGAGATGACACCACGGTTATCCCAGTTGATCGATGATATGTTTGATACCATGTACGAGGCGAATGGTGTCGGACTTGCAGCGCCACAGGTTGGAATCGTAAAGAGGATCGTTGTAATTGATATCGGAGATGAGCATCCATTGACACTTATTAATCCTGAGATTATAGAGACGTCCGGTGAGCAGACCGGAGACGAGGGTTGTCTGAGCCTTCCGGGAAAGGTTGGACAGGTGACAAGACCAATGTATGTTGTCTGTAAAGCACTGGATCGAGACATGAATGAGATCACGGTAACAGGTGAAGGACTTCTGGCACGGGCGATCTGCCATGAGACAGACCATCTGGATGGTATCTTATATAAAGATAAAGTAGAAGATGGTTTATACGAGACAGAATAGAAAAGTAAGCAGATAATAATAAGGAGGCAGAGACAGTCGTATGAATATTATATATATGGGAACCCCTGAATTTGCAGTAAAACCATTACAGACGATCGTAGATGCAGGACATAATGTCCTTGCATGTTTTACACAGCCGGACAAGCCAAAAGGAAGGGGCAAGACACTTCAGCCGACACCTGTTAAGGAAAAGGCTCTTTCTCTTGATATACCTGTCTATCAGCCGGTAAAACTCAGGGAAGAAGAAAATGTTCAGATTATCAGGGACTATCAGCCGGATGCTATCGTTGTTGCGGCCTATGGTCAGATATTGCCGGAATCAATCTTGAATATTCCAAAGTATGGCTGCATTAATATCCATGCGTCTCTGCTTCCCAAATACAGGGGAGCCGCTCCGATTGAATGGGCTATTATCAATGGTGAGACGGAATCCGGTGTCACAACGATGTATATGGCAAAAGGACTTGATACCGGAGATATGATCGAGAAGACGGTTGTTCCGATCACAGATACAGATACCGGTGTTACACTTCATGATAAACTTGCTGATGCAGGTGCAGCGTTGATCCTGTCTACGCTTACAAAGCTTGCGGATCATACAGCAGTACGAACCCCGCAGGATGATTCCTTAAGCTGCTATGCATCCATGTTAAAGAAAGAGCAGGGTGAGCTTGATTTTACGAAAGATGCAGCTTCACTGGAACGATTGATCAGAGGATTGCAGCCATGGCCGGTTGCTTATATGAAAATGAATCAGAAGACGGTACGTATCTATGAGGCTTCTGTATGTGAACAGACAGAGGAGACATTAGAGGATGGAACAAAGATCGTACCGGGGATGATCGTTCATGTGACGAAGAAAAACTTTACGGTTGCATGTGGAAGTGGAGCATTAACGATAAGAAAGCTTCAACCGGAAGGCAAGAAACCGATGGATTGTGCAGCATTTCTTGCAGGAAATAAACTTAAGACAGGTCAGATGATATATGAGTAAAACTTCAAGAGAGATAGTTCTGGATATTCTGCTGGATATTGAAAAAAATGACAGATTTGCCGGTGAAGCATTAGGGGAAGCACTCCGGGCAAACCAGTTTATGAATAAAAAAGAGAGGGCTTACATCGGTCGGTTGACAGAAGGTGTAACAGAGCAGAAAATCAGATTGGATTATATTCTTAATCAATTTTCAAAAGTAAAAGTAAAAAAATGTAAACCGGTCATCCGCTGTATTTTACGGATGGCTGCTTATGAGATCTTTTATATGGATTCTGTTCCGGATGAGGCAGCCTGTAATGAATATGTGAACCTGACTGCTAAAAGAGGATTTCGGACATTAAAAGGCTATATGAACGGTGTCCTTCGAAACGTGTGCAGAAATAAAGCAGCTATCATCTTTCCGAAAAAAGAGGATGGTCTAGAAGCGTATTTGTCTGTTAAATATTCGATTCCGGAGGAACTGGTAAAATTCCTGTTAAATGATTACAGTGCAGAACAGTTAGAACAGATTCTGCAGGCGGGTGAAACAAATCGCGGAACGACGGTTCGTGTGAATACTATGCATACAACACTTGAGGAATTTCGGAATAATTTGATTGAAAAGGGCATAAAGGTAGAAAAAGGATATTATAATCCGACCTCTCTTATTATTTCGGGATATGATTATATTCGTATGGTTCCGGGATTTCATGAAGGCCTGTTTACGGTTCAGGATGAGAGTTCCAGTTTGCAGGTGCTTGCAGCAGGAATCAGACCGGGAAATGTGATCCTTGATGTTTGTGCGGCTCCGGGAGGAAAGACCATGTATGCGGCAGAACGCACCGGAGAGCAGGGACATGTGTATGCGAGGGATATTTCAGAAGAAAAGATCGATAAGTTGGAAGAAAATCTGGGCCGATTAGAGATTCATAATGTGACAACTAAGGTATGGAATGCAATGGAAACTGATCCGAAAATGATAGAAAAAGCAGATGTCGTTCTTGCGGATCTTCCATGCTCCGGACTGGGTGTTATGGCACGAAAAAATGATATCAAATATCATGTGACGGCAGACTCGATAAGTGAACTTGCCGAGATACAGAAGAATATTCTGGATGCCTGTGCGTCTTATGTAAAACCGGGTGGAACGTTAATTTTTTCCACCTGTACAATTGATCGGACAGAGAATGAAGAAAATGTAGAGATATTTTTAAAAAGGCACGAGGAGTATTATCTGGAAAGTCTTGCACCATATCTGCCGGAGAAGTTGAAAGAACGTGGAGAAAAAGGATATATCACGCTTTTGCAGGGAATTGATCATTGTGATGGATTCTTTATTTCGCGATTACGAAGAAAAAAATAATAGATGACAGAATGACACAGAGGAGTTGAGCTTCTCGTGTTATCAGTACATGATTCAGGAAGAAAAGAGTATGTTTACAGAGATAGAAGATATAAAGAAACTGGATATCCGTTCCATGATGTTTGATGAACTTGCGGTCTGGGTAAAATCAGTAGGACAGCCGGCGTTTCGAGCAAAACAGATATTTGAATGGGTTCATGCCAAAGGTATAGCACATGCGGAAGATATGACCAATGTTCCGAAAAAATTAATTGAAGAAATCAAAAAGCAGCACATGTATGGTGTGGAAGAAGTGACCAGACTGGTGTCAAAACAGGATGGCACAAATAAATTTCTGTTTCGTTTACAGGATGGAAATGTGTTGGAAAGCGTATTAATGAGATATAAGCATGGCAACTCTGTCTGTATATCTTCTCAGGTCGGATGCCGTATGGGATGTAGATTCTGTGCATCTACGATCGGTGGCTTGATCCGTAATCTGGAGGCGTCTGAGATGCTCGATCAGATCTATGCGATCGAACGGATCACGGGTGAACGTGTATCGAATATCGTTGTAATGGGAACAGGGGAACCACTTGATAATTATGACAATCTTATCCGATTCATTCGCATTATCAATGATGAGCAGGGTAAGAACATCAGTCAGAGAAATATCACGGTTTCAAGCTGTGGATTGGTTCCGCAGATAAAAAGACTGGCAGATGAAGGCCTTTCTATTACATTTGCATTATCCCTTCACAGTCCGACTGATGAAGACAGAAGAAAACTTCTTCCAATCGCAAATAAGTATTCAATTGCAGAATTGATGGATGTATGTCGGTATTATTTTGAAAAAACAGGAAGAAGGGTTACTTTCGAGTATTCACTGGTGAAAGATGAAAATGATACACCGGAACATGCATATAAGCTTGCTGAGCTTCTTAAGAATATGCACGGACATGTGAATCTGATTCCGGTAAATCCGATAAAGGAGAGAAAGTATTGTCGATCTCTCAATGATTCTGTTGAAAAATTCAAATATATACTTGAAAAGAAAGATATAAATGTTACAATAAGAAGGAGTATGGGCAGAGATATTGACGCTGCCTGTGGTCAGCTTCGGAGAAAATATGAAGAAGCAAAAGATACTTTTTAGACGGGAGGCAGCAAATGAGATCTGATGGAAGAACCGACATCGGTAAGAAAAGAGTTCAGAATCAGGACAGCATTTTCTTTACAGATGAGCCGATCGGACCATTACCCAATCTTTATATAGTGGCAGACGGAATGGGTGGTCATAAGGCAGGAGATGTTGCATCAAAGACTGCGATAGAATGTGTAACTGAATATATAAAAGAGAGTGCAATAAATAACTCGGTATCCGTTCTAAAAAGAGCGATTCTGTATGCCAATGACAAGATATATAAAATGGCAAAGGAAAATGAGGATTGGAAGGGAATGGGAACGACCCTTGTAGCTGCTGTATGTGAGGATAATATATTATATGTAGCAAATATCGGTGACAGCAGATTGTATTTCATAGATGATGAGATACGGCAGGTAACGATGGATCATTCACTGGTTGAAGAGCTGATCCGTTCCGGTCAGCTTGATCGAAATAAAGGACGTAACCATCCGGAAAAGAACATTATTACTAGAGCACTTGGAATATCTGACAAGATTATGACAGACTTTTTTGAATTAGAGATGAAACAGGGGGATGGAATCCTTCTTTGCTCAGATGGTCTTTCTAATATGCTTGAGGATGATGAGATAAAAGAAATCGTGTTGGAGAGCAGCGGGGATATAACAGCAGCGGTTGAAAAGTTGATAGACAGAGCGAATTACTATGGTGGTAGAGATAACATATCCGTAGTGGTAGCTGTAAAATAGTGAGAGGTGTAAGCATGTTAAATCCAGGAATGATACTCAGTAATCGTTATGAGATAATAGAATTGATCGGTACAGGCGGTATGTCAGAAGTCTATAAGGCAAAATGTCATGTACTGAACAGATATGTTGCAATTAAAGTATTAAAACCGGAATTTAGTTCTGATGTAAATTTTGTTACAAAGTTTAGAATTGAAGCACAGTCCGCAGCCGGACTTTCTCATCCGAATATCGTAAACGTATATGATGTCGGAGAGGATAATGGTATCTATTATATAGTAATGGAACTTGTAGAGGGCATTACTTTAAAAGAATATATTCAGAAAAAAGGCAGACTGCTGCCTGAGCAGGCAATTGATTTTTCTATTCAGATAGCCCAAGGCCTGGAGGTAGCTCATCAGAACCATACGATCCACCGAGATATTAAGCCGCAGAATATTATTGTATCGAAAAATGGCGGAATCAAGGTTACAGATTTTGGTATTGCCAGAGCTGCTTCATCAAATACAATGACAGCGAATGCAATGGGAAGTGTACATTATATCTCTCCGGAGCAGGCAAGAGGCGGATTCAGTGATGAGAGAAGCGATATATATTCTCTTGGTATCACCATGTATGAGATGGTTACGGGACATGTTCCGTTTGAAGGCGAGAATAATGTTGCAGTCGCTCTTATGCATATACAGGGAGAGATGGTTTCTCCTAGAGAATATTATCCGGATATTCCAACCAGTCTGGAAAAGATAATTTTAAAATGCACACAGAAGAAAGCAGAACGCAGATATTTAACTGCAAGCGCATTGATTGCAGATTTGAAACGCGTACAGGCAAATCCTGACATAGATTGTGTTGTAGTTCCACCGGTTGTACCGAATTCACCAACGGTAGAGATCACATCAGATGAGATGAAAGCGATCAAAGAGGGTAGACAGATGAATGAAGCACCTGTTGTTGAGGAAACTCCGTCAAGTGTAGTGGAACGTCCGGATATTACGCCAATCATTCCGCCATCCAAATTTGATAATCTGTTTGACGATGATGACGATGATGATTCATATGGTGATGAGGGGATGGCTCCGGAGGACGATGATGATAATGAGATCGAGGAATTGGATCCGAAGCTTAAGAAGATCATTATGATATCCAGTGTAGCAGTTGTGATTATCATTGCGATTCTTGTTGCAATCCTGATTCTTAAGATTACAAGCCCCGGTGGACTTGGAGGAATATTCTCCGGAAATAATAAAAAGACAGAAAACAGTTCAGAAGAAAATTCAGGAGATTCCACCGAAGATGGATCTACAGATGAGGATACTTCGGATAAGGCGACGATTCCTATGGTCAATGTAGTAGGTCTTTATAAGACGGCTGCAGAAGAAGAATTAAAGAAAGCAGGATTTACTGCATATACAATTGAGACGGCAACTGATGATAAGGTAGAAGAAGGTTATGTTATCAGTCAGAGTGTAGATGAAGGAACAGCGATTCCTGCTGATGAGAAAATTGTTATCACGGTATCAGAGGGAAAAGAAGATGTCGAAGTACCTGCTGTAACAGGTTATTCGGATGATCAGGCAACTACACTTCTTACGGAAGCCGGATTTGTTGTTACTCATGGTTATGAATATGATGATACGGTAGAGAAAAATAAGGTTATCAGTCAGTCACCGGAAGGAAAAACGATGCAGAAATCCGGTTCAACAGTTAAGATCATAATAAGTAATGGTAAAGAGGTTGAGGAAGTTGAGGTCCCGAATCTGCTTGGTAAATCTGAAAGCAAGGCAGCCAATTTGTTGGAAAATGCAGGATTAAGCGGTAAAGTATCGCATGCAAACAGTGATGAGGTTAAGAAAGGCCAGGTTATCAGTCAGGATGTTTCGGCCGGCTCGTCTGTAGAAAAAGGTTCAACAGTTGGTTATGTGATCAGTGATGGACCGGAAAAAGTAACATATTCTGTTAAATTTACAGGAAGTATAACAAATTCCGGATTTGATTTTGCAACCTTTGGAAATGTAACAGTTAATGTTACCTATACGGTTGGTGACGCAACCTATAAGTTGTATTCCGGAGCTGCAGGAGAAGATTCGTTCCCTCTGGATATAGGATCTGCAGATCCTATCGGTGGCTTATCGCAGAACTCCGGTACATTTGCAGTAACAATCACGGATTCAGATGGAATAGATGTAACATCAAGCTTTAATACCAGTGGTTTGTCTGCGTCATTCTCAAAGGAATAGGAGAGATTATGACAGGAAAGATCATAAAAGGTATTGGAGGTTTCTACTATGTCGTCTGCGAAAATGGCGTCACATATGAGTGTAAAGCAAAAGGAGTTTTTCGAAATCGAAAGATCAAGCCTTTAGTTGGTGACAATGTAGAGATAGAGATATTAGATGCGGAGAAGAATCTGGGCAATATTGAAGATATATTGCCCAGATTTAACTGGTTAAACAGACCTGCAGTTGCAAACGTAGATCAGACTGTAATTATTTTTGCAGTGTCTGCACCAGCACCTAACTTCAATCTGCTTGACCGCTTTCTGATCAATATGGAGCAGCATGAAGTTCCGACTATAATCTGCTTTAATAAGATAGATTTGGAAGGATTTCGTCAAAGTGAGGATATATGCAGATCTTATACAAAGAGCGGATATGAAGTGTTGTTTATCAGTGCGGAGAGTGGTTATGGAATCAATACATTAGAAGCAGTTATAAAAGGAAAGACAACGGTATTCGCAGGTCCGTCAGGAGTAGGTAAATCCTCAACGCTTAATTCGTTGTTTCCGGATGCAAATGTACAAACTGGTGGATTAAGTGAAAAGATACAGCGTGGAAAGCATACAACGAGGCATTCAGAGCTGATGTTTGTAGATGATGATACTTATATTATGGATACACCGGGTTTCAGTTCGTTATATACAGAAGGAATCGAAGCAGAAGATCTGAAGCTGTATTTTCCTGAGATTGCAGCATATACAGGAACCTGCAAATTCAATATGTGTAATCATATCAGTGAACCGGGATGTCTGGTAAAAGAAGCCGTCGGTGATGGAAGGATCAGTAAGATGCGGTATGATGATTATGTCATGATATACAATGAATTAAAAGAAAAGAGGAAATGGTAAATGTTAAAGCTGTCACCTTCAGTATTATCTGCGGATTTTGGACATCTGGCAGAAGATATACAGATCATAGATCAGGCAGGAAGTGAATATATTCATCTGGATGTTATGGATGGGTCCTTTGTGCCGAATATTTCATTTGGAGCACCGGTTATCAAGAGTGTTCGTCCGGTATCTGATAAGGTGTTTGATGTTCATCTTATGATTGATGAACCGACGCGTTTCTTACAGGATTATAAGAATTGCGGAGCAGATATCGTAACAGTACATGCAGAAGCCTGCAAGCACCTTCACAGAACCATCGCAGCCATAAAAGAGCTGGGAATGAAAGCCGGAGTTGCATTAAATCCTGCAACACCATTATCAGTAATTGATTATGTATTAGAGGATGTAGATATGGTTCTGATCATGTCGGTAAATCCGGGTTTTGGCGGACAGAAATTTATTCCGTCTTCTCTGCGGAAGATTGCAGAGACCAGAAAACTGTTAAACAGCCGTGGACTTCAGACGGATATTCAGGTGGATGGTGGTGTTACCCTTGCAAATGCAGCAGAGATTATTCGGGCAGGAGCGAATGTATTGGTTGCCGGTTCGGCAGTATTTAAAGGGGACAAGACA
The DNA here is from genome assembly GCF_003604095.1 of Clostridium sp. AF15-41. Taxonomy (NCBI): domain Bacteria; kingdom Bacillati; phylum Bacillota; class Clostridia; order Eubacteriales; family Clostridiaceae; genus Clostridium; species Clostridium sp. AF15-41. The sequence continues at coordinate 83,463 of NZ_QTMQ01000009.1, read as the reverse complement.
GAGAACGTAAAAGCCTTCCGTAAGATTTTTTCAGAAATACAGTAGATAGTAATAAAAAGGCGGAAAGCAGATCTGCTGTCTGCCGGAACAGGTAACAGGATAGATGAATCGATATTTAATCGTTACAGGAGGAACCGTTTCAAAAAGATTGCTTGAAACGGTTCTTTCCGATTATGATTTTCAAAAAATAATAGCATGTGATAAAGGACTTGAGATCTGTAAGGAATGTAATATACTGCCGAATCTGATCATTGGAGACTTTGATTCTGCAAAGATAGATGTCGTAGCGGCATATCGGGGAAAGACAGAATTTCTGGATCTGGATACACATAAGGATTTTACAGATACCCATGTTGCAATCTCGTATATACTGGAGCAGGAGATCAGACCGGATGAAGTAATTCTGGTTGGAGCAACCGGAACCCGTATGGATCATACCCTTGCCAATATTGGCTTATTAAAGCAGTTTGCAGAGGCCGGAATATCGGCATATCTGATCGACGAGCATAACAGGATCACGATGACAGCACACCGGCATATTGTGAAGCGTAACGATGCATACAGATATGTGTCACTGCTTCCATATACGGAACAGGTGACCGGAGTAACGCTTCATGGTTTTTATTATAATGCGCAGGGGCTTACATTGAAGCTTGGAGAAAGCATCGGCGTCAGCAATGAGCTGATCGCAGAGTGCGGCCTGATCGAATTTGAATCCGGATTGTTAATTGTAATTGAAAGCCGTGATTGAGATAGAGTCATTATGTATATCTGTCTATACGATATACAATATCAGATAATAATAAAATGCAGTATCAAAGAATAAAAGGAAATAAAAAAGATACTCTGAAAGCAAAGGACCTGTATGATCCCGTGATCAGAGTATCTTTTTATAATACTTATTATCAGAATAATCTTTATTTTTTCTTAGAGTCTTTCTTCTGTTTTACTTTTTCAATCTTTGCCTTTTTGATTTCTTTTAATTTAGGCTCTTTTTTGGTCTGCTGTTCGTTTTTATCTGCCTTAGCTGTGTTCAGATCCACAGATTTCGGAGCAGAAGATTTATTTGCATCTGATTGTGAGATCTTATGTTCCAGCTCTGACAGGCTCGCTTTATACTTTTCGGTGATCGGATCAGAGTACAGAGACATGTAGTAACAGTAGAGTGCTTTGTATTCTTCGGAGGTCTTATATCCATTTGTGTAGATATGACCATGCATTTCGTCAAAGGAATCTGTAGTTAATTTCTTTGCAATATGAAGTCCGATATTGGAACAGTGACTTCCGATACGATCCAGACTGGTCAGGATATCTACAAGAGCAAAACCACCGTCGATATCGCAGTCTCCGGTCTGTAAACGGATAACATGGTGATCTTTGATGATCTCTTTTACCTCTGTGATCGACTGAGCAAGCGGTTCGATACGGGAAACAGCAGTCAGATCATCATTTTTAAAAGCAGTAAAGGTTGTATCGATGATATTGGCTGTAGCCTGTAAGAGCGTATTGATCTCCATGGTTCCCTGTGTAGAGAAGGAGATCTTTTCATCGGAGATCTTTCTGCTGACGATCAGAAGATTTTCACAGTGGTCACCGATTCGTTCCAGGTCACTGACACTGTTTAATAATTCCGATGCCAGCTTTCGTTCGGATGAATGCAGTCGCTTGGAGGTGATCTTTAACAGATATTCGTTTAACGCACTTTCGCATTTATCAATGAACATCTCATTTTCCAGAAGTTTTCCGGCAGTTTCTTCATTATATTCCGATAATAACTGACTTCCAAGTTCGAAGTTTTCCTTGATGGAGTCTGTCATGGAGAACATTACCTTCTGTGCCTGGGTAAGAGCGATGTTTGGTGTATCAAGAAGCATTGGATCGAGAGACGCAAGCTCTTTGTCAATCTTGGATTCCATATCGTCACCGATGATCTTACCGGTCAGATCTGCGATCTTATTTGCGAATGGAAGCAGTAGGATCGCAATGATAAAGTTAAACATAAAATGCAGGTTTGCAATTACACCACGGTTGATGATCTTATCCATGAATGGGAATGTGATAAACAACTGAAGTCCATAGATCACAACAACGAAGAAGATCGCACCGATAATATTAAATAACAGATAGGACATGGCAACACGTTTTGCCTTTTTGTTTGCACCGATACTGCCGAGCAGGATCGCGAAACACTTTCCTATATTAATACCGATAATAATTGGAATCGAAGAACCATAGGAAACAACTCCTGTTGAGGATAATGCCTGAAGGATACCGACCGAAGCAGAGGAACTCTGGATGATCGCTGTTAAGATAAGACCGATCAGGATACCAAGGAGTGGATTGCTGAAAGAAATGAACAGGTTCTGGAAGGTTTCGGATTCTTTTAAAGGAGCGAACACAGCTTCCATTGTATTCATACCAAGGAATAAGATACCAAGACCGACTAAGATACCGGCGATATCTTTATGTTTTTTCTTATGGGCAAACAGAATGATAAAAGCACCAATACCGATCAGAACGGGTGCAAAAGAAGACGGTTTTAATAATTTGAGGATAAACATATCTTCGCCAAGATCACCAAGCCGCAGAATCTGTGCAGTTGCGGTGCTGCCGACATTGGCACCAAATACTACTGGAATTGCCTGACTGAGCTTCATAATACCGGCATTTACAAAACCGATCAGCATGATCGTAGTTGCTGCTGAACTCTGAATGATCGCTGTGACACCGGTACCGAGCCCAAAGCCTTTAATCGCACCGGTTGCCTGACTTTTACCGGTTGTCAGTTTTTCAAGTATCCGTTCCAGACTTCCTCCTGCCAGATTTTTCAGGGAATCACCCATCATGTTCATTCCAAACAGGAAAAGCCCTACGCCTCCCAGTAAAGTCAGAATTGAAAAAAAGTCCACGTCCATATCCTCCTGTGAAAAAAATAACTTATTTAATGTCAAATCAATGTAATTAAATTGTAAATTAAATTTTACATACTTGGACATTATAACATAGATTATTTTCATGTTCTATATTTTTTATTATGAAGCACAGAAATTTGGAATATTACATATATTTTAAAAAGAATTCTGGAAAAAATATATAATATGGTCTTGACAGTACAGAGAACTTGGTGAGAACATAAGACGGAAGGAAAAACTGTGTTTATGATAAAGTTGAATGGAATGAATATAAATTTTGGAGAGAAAAAATGATACGAAAAAAGCAGAATGATCTAAATGGAATGCAGCTTGCCGGAAATAATTCAATGGCCGAGGTTCTGCTATGGGCGTTAATCTTATTACCACCGGTTATTACTGTAAATGGAGCAGGGGTTTGTTTTATTCATATAGGACTGTTTGCAGGGATAACCTTTGCCTGCCTTTTTCTTGTAAAAAGGTTACGTTCTTATCGGGATATTTCAGGAAAAGAAATTTCTGATATGGGTGATTTCCTGTACGCCAGATATTCTTCTTTTATTATAAAAGAGATGTTCATGTGTGTTTGGCTGATTCTGACCGGAATGATCACAATGGGTCTTCTCAGTTATATTGGAAAATATCTTAGCGGTGCGACAAACCAACATATGATCGTGGTTGTATGTGTGGTTTCATTATTTTGCGCATGTTCTATGTGTTTTATAAGTCGCAGGATAAGAAGTACTGTAAGAAATATTATATATACATTGATGGTGGTGATGTTTCTTGTACTTGTCATATGGCTGTTTGCGGTGAATACGCCGGCTGAGATACTGGATACTTACGGTAAAGTTCATTTGTCGGGTGGAACAAGTACATATCTCAATATTTTGTATTATGATGGAAGAGGTATAGGGGTTCCTCATATTATATCCATGCTTGGAATGGGACTTGGGTGTCTGGGATTACCATTTTTGTTCCATGGAGCAATGGAAGCAAGAGATGTACGCAGTCTGGATCGCGGACGTGTTCTTTCCATAATATATACAGGTATAGCTGTTGTGATTCTTAGTGTATGGGCGTTGTTAAATGTTGTCAGCATGTATCCGTTAAAAGCCAGTGAAGATATTGAAATGGGAAAACTGCTTGATATCTATATTACGTCATTATGTTATAAAGAGGAGTATCCGTTGTTTTTCCGATATATAGCCGGTGGACTGTTCTTATGTGCCGTGATCTGTCTGTTGGAACGCATTTATACAATGATGTTTGATCTGTTATTTGGTATGGTTGGATACGAGAAAAAGATCCGGTCAAAAACTCTGATAACCGGGATTGATTTGATGGCTGCTTTGTTTTTTACAGGATTTATTGCTGTAATGTCGATAATTATTCAGAATAATTACCGGGAAATATTATATATTGCATGGGATTATTCAGCTGCGATAGCAGCAGTCTGTATACTGCCGATTTTGTGGAGAGAGACCAGTAAGGCAGGAATCATTTCGGGTTTTTTTACAGGTCTTGCTGTCTGTACGATCTGGAGATTTATTCCTCTCCTTGAGAATCAGACACTTGCAAATGCAACAGAGCTAGGAAGCGGGGTTGCAGCATTTATCATCAGTCTGGCAGTTACGGTTATTGTAAGTATGTTTACACATAAGGCAGATGAAGCAGAGAATAAATTATTTGAACAGATTAAATTGGAGCAGAAATGACATTTAAAATAGTGTGTGTGGGTAGAATAAAAGAGACGTATTACACTGATATGATCGATGCATATAAAAGACAGATCGGCAGAAAACATGAACTTGTGATCATACAGCATGAAGATGAGAAAATACCACAAAATGCATCAGATACGATAAAAAAGAAAATTGTTGATACAGAGAGCCACAAATGCATGGAAAGTATTGGAAAATCAGAATATGTGATAGCGTTGTGCATTAATGGAAAGAAGTGTACAACAGAGTTATTAAGAGAAAAGATACGGCAGGCAGAAGACAGAGGGATTACGACAGTTACATTTCTGATCGGAGGCTCACTTGGGATGTCAGATGAACTGATTCGAAAGGCAGATTTTAAGCTTAGTTATTCAAATATGACATTTCCACATCAGTTAATGCGTGTCATGTTGCTTGATCAGCTTCAGATTATTTGTGATATGTAATATGGTTGTTGATCGTATAAGCACGATATAACTGTTCTGTAAATGCGATAAGAGTTACTTCATCGGACATGGACATACTGGAAATAAAGAAGCTTTCATTATAAGCATCTGATGCCGGAAAACCGATATAATAACAGATGTGAGAGTACCCGTTTACATTCATCCGGTTGATCTTGGATGCAAACTGTTCGGAGGATATGGTCTGAGTGCCTGCCTTATCGGGAAGAAGCTGGATGTTATACGCATCCTGAACAGGCTTCGGAGTTTTTTTGCATGGAATGACGGTGACCTTACAGAAAGGGGAAAGTCGTTTTATATATTCCGTAACAGCGTCTTTTGTACCGGCTGATATTTTTTTCTGATTAACAAAAAGCTCGTAATTCATGGTATTTCCTCACAATTTTAATAAAAAAGATGCATTTATGATTGGTTATTATAATACAATCACGCGGTAGTTTACAAGAAAAGAAAATTACGGTATGAGATTCTTTTTTTTTTCGGCAAACTACTGGACAAAGCTGCAAATCTAATATATATTATCAATTTGATTACACATAATGGAGAAAAATGATGAAGAAGATTATTGCATTAGATATTGATGGCACACTTACAAATTCAAAAAAAGAAGTGACACAGCCGACACTTGATAAGATCATCGAGATACAGAAGAAGGGACATGTAGTAGCAATTGCTTCAGGCAGACCGCTTCCCGGGATCAGAAAGATAGCTGATACATTGAAGCTTGATAAATATGAAGGCTATGTACTTGCATTTAATGGTGGAAGAATCGTTGATTATAAGACAGGAGAAGTGGTATATCAGGCATGTGTCGATAATGATATTGCACGGAGAATCTATGATTATTGTGTGAAAAAGAAGATTGGAATGGTTACTTATGAAGGAGATACAGTTATCACAGGTACGCCGATCGACGAATATATGAGTCTTGAAGCAAGATTGAATTTTATGGAGATACATCAGGTGGACAATTTCAAAGAGTATATTGATTTTCCGCTGAACAAATGTCTTCTGACGGCGGAAAGTACTGTTGCAGAACAGGTGGAACAGGAATTAAATGCACTATATGGAGATAAAGTTACAGTTTTTCGTTCCGAACCGTTCTTTGTAGAGATCATGCCGAAGAACGTCCATAAGGCAACTTCGCTTGAAAAGCTTTTGAAATATCTGGATATGGATGTCAAGGATCTGATCGCATGCGGAGATGGATTTAACGACTTGACCATGATAGAGTATGCGGGAGTCGGAGTGGCAATGGGAAATGCACAGCAGATCGTAAAAGATCATGCGGATTATATCACACTTACTAATGAAGAAGATGGTCTGGTTCCGGTGATCGAGAAGTTTATTTTAAATTTATAGTGTAAATGTTATATTTTTATGAACAGGTTGAATTTGAAATATGTTTGTAGTAGAATACACTTTGTTTATTCGTAAATAATTGACAGTAACTGATTTGATGTGACAGATCAGATGTACAAATGCATAGGAGAATAAAAATGAGCGATAATATTTTTAGCGATGAAGATTTTGACGATTATAATGATACAGATGATGTTCATTACGAGAAATCACCGGCCAGAGAACCGGTAAGAAGAAGCGCTTCCGGAAATGGTAGAAAAAAGAGAAAGAAGAAAAGCAGAAACAAACCATGGATTATTGCATTGATCGTAGAAGTACTTGTGATCATCCTTGGAGTTGTATTATTTGTAAATGCTTATATCAATTCTGCCCTTGGCAAGATGCACTACGAGAAGTTAGAGGGTGTAAAGGCCAATGATGACCTGTCAGAAGAAACAGTAAAGAAGATGACCGGATATACGACGATTGCATTGTTTGGTGTTGACAGCCGAGATATTGATATGGTAGAGAACGGAGCACGTTCTGATGCGATCATTATTGTAAGCATCAATAATGACACACAGGAAGTCAAGATGTCTTCCGTATATCGTGATACGTATTTAGAGCTTGCCAATGACTCACAGAGTTATGAAAAAGTAACACATGCATATGCATATGGCGGTGCCAAGGAAGCAATCAATACATTAAATAAGAATCTTGACCTGAATATCACAGCTTATGTAACTGTAAATTTCAAGGCACTTACAGAAGCAATCGATGCACTTGGTGGCCTTGATATCGAATTGAAGTCCAGCGAGCTTGACAAGCTGAATCAGTGTATCGATGAACAGCAGAGAGTTAATGGCATCCAGTCTTCTTATGTATATGAGACAGGTGTTGTACATCTCGATGGTGTTCAGGCTACCGCATATGCAAGAATCCGAAGTACAGACCAGGGAGATATCACAAGAGCATGGAGACAGAGAAAGGTTATCAGCCTTATGATCGAAAAGGCAAAGAGTGCCGGAATCTCCAAGTTAAATGACTGTCTGAATGCAGTTGTAGATGATATCAGCTCCAGCCTTACAAAGAAAGAGATCATGGATCTTGCAACGAACTGCTTCAATTACAAACTGAAATCTTCAACCGGTTTCCCATTTACATGGTCAACACCGACACTTGGAAGCAAGGGAAGTCTGGTTGTAGCAGGAGATCTGGAGAACAATGTAGTTGTTCTTCACAGATATCTGTTTAACGATTATGATTATGTTCCATCCCAGACAGTTAAAAATATCAGTGCAAATATCATCAACGATACAGGATATTATAACCAGATCGATCTGGATACGTTTACAGTAGAAGATGATCCGGATTCAATTGTTAATAAATAGTATATAGAAACATATCAGAAACGAAAGAACATCATGAAACCAGTCAGATTTTGTGGTGTTCTTTTTGTTATGGAGAACAGATCCGGAGCTACGATAATTTGAATAAAATCTTTCCAACTTCCTGTTTGAAATATAGTTATATTGTGCTATACTAGGATAGAAAAATTTTGAGAAAACATAAGAGGTTACAATTATGGAAATGAACAGAGTGTTATTGAAACTTAGTGGAGAAGCACTTGCCGGAGAAAAAAAGCAGGGCTTTGATGAAAAGACTGTATATGATGTTGCCGGACAGGTGAAGAAGATCCTGGATAAAGGAATCCAGCTTTGTGTAGTAATCGGTGGTGGTAATTTCTGGCGCGGCAGAACCTCAGAAAATATGGATCGTGTAAAAGCAGATTCAATCGGCATGCTTGCAACTGTTATGAACTGTATTTATACCGCAGATGCTTTTCGTGTATTTGGAATCAAATCACATATCATGACCCCATTTGCATGCGGAACAATGACAGAGCTGTTCAACCGTGATAAAGCTGTAGAATATATGGAGCAGGGAGAAGTTGTTTTCTTTGCCGGAGGAATCGGGCATCCGTATTTCTCAACAGATATGGCAACTGTTCTTATGGCGGTTGAAGTAAAGGCAGATGTAGTCTTATCTGCAAAAGCAATTGACGGCGTATATGACAGTGATCCTAAGGCAAATCCAAATGCAAAGAAATATGACAGCATGCAGATGAAAGACATTGTTGATAATAAGCTTGGAGTTATTGATCTTGCATCTGCAGTTCTTGCAATGGAAAACAAAATGCCGATGATGTTATTCGGCTTAAATGGTGAAGACAGTATTGTAAAGGCCGTTACCGGTGGCTTTACAGGGACATATGTGAACGTATAAATAAACAGGAGGAACAAAGATATGTTGACACAGTACGAAGAGAAAATGACGAAGACAGTTGAAAACCTGGAAGGGGAATATGCTACGATCCGTGCAGGACGTGCCAACCCTAACATTTTAAATAAGATCAAGGTAGAATATTATGGTGTACCGACACCGATGCAGCAGCTTGCAAATATCACCGTCCCGGAAGCAAGAACGCTGATGATCGCACCATGGGAGCCATCACTGGTAAAGGCAATCGAGAAGGCGATCCTGAATTCAGATCTTGGGCTGACACCAAACAATGACGGTAAGAACATCATCCTGAATTTCCCTGAACTGACAGAGGAAAGAAGAAAAGAGATCGTTAAGGATATTAAGAAAAAAGGTGAGAATGCAAAAGTTGCTATCCGTAATGTCAGAAGAGATGCAAACGATGCGATCAAGAAGATGGAGAAAGCCGGAGATATCTCAGAGGATGAATTAAAGACAAACGAGGATAAGATCCAGAAGATGACAGACAAGTATGTTGGTCTGATCGATAAGGCTATTGAGAAGAAATCAACAGAGATCTTAACTGTTTAATTTGGAGTAATTATGAATAAAGAAATAAATGGAGAAATGATCAATATTCCTGAGCATGTTGCGATCATCATGGATGGAAACGGAAGATGGGCGAAGAAACGACTGATGCCAAGAACCTATGGACATTCAGAGGGCGCAAAGGCAATCGAGCGAACATGCGAGAATGCAGATGAACTTGGGATTAAATACCTGACTGTATACGCATTTTCTACCGAGAACTGGAAACGTTCAGTAGAGGAAGTATCTACGATCATGAATATTTTCCGCAAGTATCTGGTTGACAGCATCGAGCGATCCAATCGGAATAACATGCGTGTAAGGATCATCGGTAAGCGCGAGGATCTTCCGGAGGATATCGTGGAGAAGATGTATAATCTGGAGAAAGCTACAGCAAATAATACAGGACTTCAGTTTTCTGTAGCGATTAACTATGGCGGACGGGATGAGATCACAAGAGCGGTCAGACAGATTGCATCCGACTGTATGGCTGGAAAGCTATCACCGGATGCGGTTACAGAGGATACAGTCAGTTCCTACCTTGATACAAAGGAACTGACGGATCCGGATCTGTTGATTCGTACCAGCGGAGAGCTTCGGACATCGAATTTTCTTCCATGGCAGATCGCATATTCGGAATTTTATTTTACGGATGTGTTATGGCCGGACTTTGATATGGACGAGCTGGTCAATGCATGCCGGTATTACAGTCATAGAGACCGTCGGTATGGCGGGGTAAAATAAAGAGGAAATAATATGTTTAAACAACGGGCAATCAGTGCAGTGATCCTGGTGATCATTGCAGCAATCACACTTTATTTTGGCGGAGCACTTACATGTCTGGTAATGTGTGCGGTTTCGCTGATCGGTGTGATGGAGTTACTTCGTATATATGGGCTGAACAAGAAAGGACTTGGATATGCAGCTTACGGTGCAACGGTTTTTTATTATGCATTGTTGTATTTTGACCTGCATCAGTTTATATTACCGCTGATCGCGGTCTATATGCTGGTCATCCTTGCAATCTATGTGCTCACATATCCGAATTACAAAGATAAAGAGATCATGGCGGCATTTTTTGCATTTGTATATGTAGGTGTAATGTTGTCGTATGTGTATCTCATACGAGATATGAAACATGGACTGATTCTTGTTCTGCTGATCTTTGTCAGCTCCTGGGGTAATGATACCTGTGCCTATCTGGTCGGACGTGCGATCGGTAAGCACAAGATGTCACCGATCTTAAGCCCGAAGAAGAGTATCGAGGGCCTGATCGGCGGAATCGTTGGAGCAGGAATATTAGGTGTTGTATTTGGTTTGATTTATAATCATTTCATGCAGGTTGCACATTCTGTATGGATATTTGCATTGATCGGAGCTGTATGTGCGTTGCCTGCAGTTATCGGGGATCTGGCGGCTTCTGCAATCAAGAGAAATAATGATATCAAAGATTATGGCAAGCTGATACCGGGACATGGCGGAATCCTTGACCGGTTTGACAGTATTATATTTACAGCACCAATTATGTATTATCTTATATTATATTTGTTGTAATCAGAAAAAGCAGTGTGGGAGAGCGTACAGATGAACTGTGCTCATAATTACGCTGCTTTTCCTTTATGTCGCATTGGAAATAGTGCAGACAGATAAAAATGTTAGATACAGATGTTTGAAATGGGTAAAGGAGAACAAATATGAAACATGTAGCTATCATTGGATCCACAGGATCTATAGGAACACAGACACTTGAGATCGCAAGATGGAATCAGGATATAAAAATCTGTGCTTTATCAGCAGGAAGAAACATAGACTTATTAGAGAAGCAGGCGAGAGAGTTCCGACCGGAGATCGTTGGTCTGTGGGATGAGAAGCTGGCAGATGAATTAAAAGATCGTCTGAAGGATATGGATATCCGTGTCGTATCAGGCATGGATGGGCTGATCGAGATTGCAGAATACAAGACATCGGATATATTAGTTACCGCTATTGTAGGAATGATCGGTATCCGCCCGACTGTGGCAGCGATTAAAGCGGGAAAAGATATTGCCCTTGCAAATAAAGAAACTCTGGTTACAGCGGGACATATCATTATGCCGCTTGCAAAGGAAAAAGGAGTATCAATCCTTCCGGTTGACAGTGAACATTCGGCAATCTTCCAGTCATTGCAGGGAAATACACATGATTCCATTGAAAAAATTCTGTTGACAGCATCCGGTGGACCATTTCGTGGCAAGAGCAGAGAGTTTTTAAAGCATGTGAAATTAGAGGACGCATTAAAGCATCCAAACTGGAGCATGGGAAGAAAAATCACCATTGATTCAGCAACGATGGTAAATAAAGGGCTGGAAGTTATTGAAGCAAAATGGTTATTTGATGTAGCCCCAGAAAATATTCAGGTTGTGATCCAGCCGCAGAGTATCATTCATTCTATGGTAGAATATAAAGATGGAGCAGTGATCGCACAGCTCGGTACGCCGGATATGAAGCTGCCGATCCAGTATGCGCTGTTCTATCCGGAACGAAGATACATGCCAGGAGATCGTCTTGACTTTACGAAGCTTTCATCGATTGTGATCGAGACACCGGATATGGATACCTTTCTTGGGTTACGATATGCATATGAGGCAATCGGGATCGGCGGTTCGATGCCTACAGTATTCAATGCGGCAAATGAATATGCAGTAAAGCAGTTCTTAGACAGAAAAATCGATTTTCTTGATATCTATGATATCATCCGTGCATCCATGGATCATCATAATTTGATTGAAAATCCTGATATAGATGAGATTCTTGCAACCGAGCAGGAAGTATATGAATTTATTGAAAGTGGGTGTTAGTTTTTGAATATCATATTAATCATACTAGTCTTTGGTGTCATCATTTTCTTTCATGAGCTGGGACATTTTATCGTAGCAAAGATCAATCATATCACAGTAAAAGAGTTTTCGATGGGATTCGGACCGAAGCTATTTCAGTTTCATAAGAAAGAAACACAGTATACGCTGCGGCTGATTCCGCTTGGCGGCTATTGTATGATGCTCAGCGAAGATGATGAAGAAAACGAAAATGATGAGAATTCCTTTGAGAAGAAATCCATCTGGGCAAGAATGGCGGTTGTACTTGCAGGCCCTGCCATGAACTTCGTGATCGCATTTTTATTTTCCATGGTGATTATTCATTTCTGTGGAAGTGATCCTGCGATCATAGGAGCAGTATACAATAAAGATAATATTGAAAAATACCAGATCAAAAATGCCGAGGAATATTTTAATGGTGTATATCCGGCGGAAGAAGCCGGGATATCAGATGGCGACCGGGTATTGAAAATCGAGGGAAGCACGGTTAAGAATTTCCGTGAGTTACAGATCTACCTTCAGATTTATGGAGATGGTTCACCGATCGATCTGACACTTGAGAAAGAAGACGGAACGGTCTATGATACGACGGTATATCCGGCAAAGACACCGGATGGCTATAAGATCGGAATAATGAGTGTCGGTTATCAGCTCCCGAAGAACTTTGGAGAGCTTTGTAAATATTCTGCTTATGAGACCAGATACTGGGTAAAAGCAACCTTCTTAAGTCTGAAGCTGATCGTTACCCGTCAGGTAAGTTCGGATGAAGTATCCGGTCCGGTCGGAGTAGCGAAGAACATGAACGATACCTTCAATGAGGCAGCAAAGAGCAGTGTGCTCGATCTGTTCTTAAACTGGATGAATTATATCGTACTGCTGTCGGCAAACCTTGGCGTTATGAACCTGCTGCCGATACCGGGCTTGGATGGAGGACGATTTATCTTCCTGTTAATTGAAGCAGTAACGAGAAAGAAGGTTCCGAAGGATAAGGAGAATATCGTGACGCTGATCGGATTTGTTCTGGTTATGCTGTTGATGGTTGTGATATTATTTAACGATATCAAGAATGTATTCTTTCATTAGATGAATAGGAGTTAAACAGGAGTTAATATGTACAGAGATCATACAAAAGTTATAAAGATAGGAGACCGGGTGATCGGTGGTGGGAATCCGATCCTGATCCAGTCGATGACAAATACAAAAACCAGTGATATAGATGCTACAGTTGCACAGATCTTAAAACTTGAAAAGGCAGGCTGTGACATCATCAGAAGCACCGTAAATGATGATGCGGCAGCGGCAGCGATCCCTGCGATCAAGAAACAGATCCATATTCCGCTGGTTGCAGACATTCATTTTGATTACCGTCTGGCGATCGCAGCGGCTGAGGCGGGAGCAGATAAGATCCGTATCAATCCGGGTAATATCGGTGGTAAGGATAAGCTGGCACAGGTAGTAGCGGTATGTAAGGAACGGAATATACCGATCCGTGTCGGTGTAAACAGCGGTTCCCTTGAAAAAGAATTAGTTGAAAAATACCATGGCGTGACAGCGGAAGGAATCGTTGAGAGTGCGTTGGATAAGGTTCATATGATCGAAGACTGCGGATATGACAATATGGTCATCAGTATTAAATCTTCCGATGTTATGATGTGTGTAAAAGCACATGAGCTGATCGCAGATCAGACGAATTATCCGCTGCATGTGGGTATCACGGAATCCGGTACGGTTATGAGCGGTAATATCAAATCCTCTGTAGGACTTGGTATTATCCTGCATGAGGGAATCGGAGATACGATCCGTGTATCCTTAACAGGGGATCCGGTCAATGAGATCATGACAGCAAAGATGATCTTAAAGACGCTTGGACTCCGTACAGGAGGAATCGAACTTGTGTCCTGCCCGACCTGTGGAAGAACGGAGATTGATCTGATCGGACTGGCAGAACAGGTAGAAAAGCTGGTTGCCGATTATGATCATCTGAATATCAAGGTTGCTGTTATGGGCTGTGTTGTAAACGGACCGGGCGAAGCAAAGGAAGCAGATCTTGGAATTGCGGGCGGAAAAGGCTGCGGTATCCTGATCAAAAAAGGACAGATCATAAAGAAGATCGACGAGAAAGATATATTATCAACATTAAAGTACGAGTTAGATAACTGGAGTGAATAGAACGTGCCGGTAGAAGCAAAATTATTTTTTGAAGTATTTCCTGAACTGAATATGGATAAAGAGATGTCTTCCCTGTTTGAGGATACGATGATCGAAAAGGTAGTAATGAAGCAGGCAGAACGACGGCTTATTATCAGCCTTCTGTCGAAGCATCTGATCAGCCGTCCGAAGATTGTACAGGTGGAAGATATCATTTGCGGACATTTATTTCGTGGACGTGGTTATAAGGTCATCATTGATGACCATTATGAGCTGTCTTCCCAGTACAATACCAGAACCTTAACAGAGGTATATAAGGACAGTATCTTGTATGATGTCGAGAAGATCAGTCATGTTGGATATCGTTTATTAAAGCGGGCAGAATGGTATTATGCAGATGATATTATCACGCTTGCGATGGAGGACAGTAAGCTGTCAAAGAGCCATTCGATCGGGATCAAAAAATATCTGGAGGAGACCTATAAAAAACGGTTCGGTATGGATATCAAGGTCGGTTTTGATTATACGGAATCTGATAAAGAGATGCTCCGCCGTGCAAATGAACAGAAGATGAAGCTTGAGATTGAGGCAATCTTAAGTAATGTACATGAGGATGCGGATTTGACCTTGGATGGTAAATCAGTAGATAAAAAGAAGCTGGTCGGAGAAGGCAAGAAGGATGCTCCGGCTGAAAAGAAAGCACCTGCACAGGAGGAAAAGTCGAAGGAGACATTTGCCGCCAGAAGAAAGAAATATACCTCGAATGATCCGGATGTATTCTATGGCAGAGACTGCGAAGGGGAACTGGTAAAGATTTCTACATTAGTAGATGGTATCGGTGAAGTCTGTATTCATGGCCAGTTGATCAAGATGGAAGAAAAGGTTCTCCGAAATGGTAAGACTTTATTCATCTGCAATATTACGGATTTTGAAGATACGATCGCATTTAAGATATTTGCATCAGAGGATGATGTGCCGGTTTATAAGGATGAGTTAAAAGAAGGAAGCTTCTATCGGTTAAAGGGTGTGCCGTTATACGATACTTTTTCCAAGGAGTTAAATATTGCATCTGTGCGTGGTATCAAGCATATACCGGATTTCCGTGTGCCAAGAGTTGACACATCACTTGAAAAACGTGTGGAATTACATATGCATACGGTTATGAGCGAGATGGACAGTGTTGTTGATATCGAGAAGATCGTGAAACGTGCAAATGACTGGGGACACCCGGCGATTGCAATCACGGATCACGGCGTTGCACAGGCGTTCCCGATTGCAGCACATGCAAAGGGTATGAAGGATGGCTTTAAACTGATCTTTGGCTGTGAGGGATATTTTGTCGATGACCTGAAGAATCTGGTTATCAATCCCAAAGGACAGGATTTGAATACAGAATATATCGTATTCGATATCGAGACGACCGGTCTTAGTCAGAAGAAGAATAAGATCATAGAGATCGGAGCTGTAAAGGTAAAAGATGGAGAGGAGATCGATCGTTTCTCGGAATTTATCAATCCGGAAGAACCGATCCCTTATAGTATAGAGCAGTTGACTTCCATTACAGATGAGATGGTTATGCATGCACCGACCGTCGACGTGATCCTGCCGAAGTTTTTGGAATTCTGTGGTGATGATATCGTTGTTGCACATAATGCAGCATTTGATACCGGATTCATCAAGAAAAATGCCAAAGATCTTGGAATGAAATTCGATAATACGATCATGGATACCATGACACTCAGCCATGTGTTATTGCCGGAGCTTGGTAAGTTTACACTGGATCGTGTCTGTAAGGCGTTAAATGTAAAAAATGAACATCATCACCGTGCTGTTGATGATGCAAATGCAACCGCAAAAATTTTCGTAAAATTATATGAGATGTTAGTGGAACGTGGCGTAAAGACGGTGGAGGATGTAAATGAATTAGGTTCTGCATCGGATGATACGATCAAAAAAGGCAGAACATATCATGGCATCATTCTGGCAAAAAATGAGATCGGCCGTGTGAATCTGTATCGTCTGATTTCTGAAGCGCATGTCAGATACTTCAACCGCAGACCGCGTATGCCTATGAGCATGATCAATAAATACAGAGAAGGACTGATCTTAGGTTCTGCCTGTGAAGCAGGTGAGCTGTTCCGTGCGGTCGTAGATGATGCACCGGATGAAGAAATTGCAAGACTTGTTAATTTCTTTGATTATCTGGAGATACAGCCGATCGGAAATAACGAGTTTATGACCAGAAAGAAGGAGAATCCTTGTACGATCGAGGATCTTCAGAATTATAATAAGCGTATCGTGGAGCTTGGACGATTATTTAATAAGCCGGTTGTTGCAACCTGTGATGTCCATTTCCTTGATCCGGAAGACAGTATCTATCGTGCGATCATCATGAAAAGTAAAGGTTTTGAGGATGCAGTTAATCAGCCTCCGCTTTATTTCAGAACGACGGAAGAAATGTTGGCGGAATTCGAATATCTGGGAAGTGAGAAAGCCAGAGAGGTTGTTATCACGAATACAAATCTGATCGCGGATATGGTGGAATATATGGACCCGGTTCGACCGGATAAAGCACCGCCTATCATCGAGAATTCAGATGAGACACTTACGAATATCTGTTATGAAAAGGCTCATAAGATCTATGGACCGGATCTGCCGGAGGTCGTTGTAGAACGACTGGAACGTGAGTTACATTCCATTATATCAAATGGATTTGCCGTTATGTATATCATTGCACAGAAGCTTGTGTGGGATTCCAACGATCATGGCTATCTGGTTGGTTCCAGAGGATCTGTAGGTTCTTCCTTCGTAGCAACGATGGCAGGTATCACAGAGGTAAATCCGTTGTCGGCACATTATATTTGTCCGGAGTGTCATTTTGTTGATTTTGATTCCGAGCTTGTAAAATCATATTCCGGTATGTCGGGATGTGATATGCCGGATCGTGACTGCCCTCGATGCGGTCATCCACTGATCAAAGAGGGACACGATATTCCGTTTGAAACCTTCCTTGGATTCAAAGGAGATAAGGAGCCGGATATCGATCTGAACTTCTCCGGTGAATATCAGTCATGTGCACATGCTTACACAGAAGTATTATTCGGTAAGGGTAAGGCATTCCGTGCAGGAACTGTAACAACGGTAGCAGATAAGACAGCGTATGGTTATGTATATAATTACTTCAAAGATCTTGCAAAGGATGAAGCGAGAGCAGAAGCTACGGCAATGGGAGATCTGACCCAGAAGGAGATCGAGAAATATGTCGATGAAAAGGCTATCGTCACGAAACGAAGCTGTGAGATGGAACGTCTGGCAATCGGCTGTACCGGCGTTAAGCGTTCGACCGGACAGCATCCGGGTGGTATGATCGTTCTTCCAAGGCATGAGGAGATCTATTCCTTCACACCAATCCAGAAGCCGGCAAATGATATGACGACGGATGTCGTAACATCTCATTTCGAGTACCATTCGATCGATCATAACCTGTTGAAGCTTGATATTCTCGGTCATGATGATCCTACGATGATCCGAAGACTGGAGGATCTGACCGGTCTTGATGCAACCACGATCCGGTTAGATGATCCTGATGTTATGGCGTTGTTCCATGGAACAGAAAGTCTTCATATTACACCGGAGGATATCAATGGCATTCCGCTTGGCAGTCTGGGTGTGCCGGAGTTCGGTACGGATTTCGCCATGCAGATGTTAATTGATGCAAATCCACAGAACTTCTCGGATCTGGTGCGAATCGCAGGTCTGGCGCATGGTACGGATGTATGGCTTGGAAATGCACAGGAGCTGATCAAATCCGGTCAGTGTACGATCTCGACCGCAATCTGTTGTCGAGATGATATCATGGTATATCTGATCCATATGGGCCTGGAATCCGGTACAGCGTTCCAGATCATGGAGAATGTCCGAAAAGGTAACGTAGCTAAAGGCAAATGTGCAAAATGGGAAGAATGGAAAGAGGATATGAAGGCACATGGTGTACCGGACTGGTATATCTGGTCGTGCCAGAAGATCAAATACATGTTCCCGAAAGCCCATGCGGCGGCTTACGTTATGATGGCGTGGAGAATTGCATATTTTAAGGTGAATTATCCGCTTCAGTATTATGCAGCGTTTTTCAGTATCCGTGCATCAGCCTTCAGTTACGAGATGATGTGCTTTGGAAAAGAAAAGGTACTGTATCATATCAATATGATACAGAGTATTGATAAGAATAAACGAACCGCAAAGGATGAAGATAAGTTAAAGGATCTGAAGCTGGTTCTTGAGATGTATGCGAGAGGTTTTGAGTTCATGCCGATCGATATCTATGTGGCGGATGATATCCGTTTTCAGGTAATAGACGGTAAGATCATGCCGTCACTGGCTTCCATTGAAGGAATGGGAGAGAAAGCTGCAAAGCAGTTGAAGGATGCAGCCTGCAAAGGCAGGTTTATCTCAAAGGAAGATCTGCAGGCTCATTCTAAGATTGGAAAGAGTGCGATCGACAAGCTGTCAGAGCTTGGCATCTTAGACGGTATGCCGGATACCAACCAGCTTACCTTTGACTTTGTATAAACGGACGAAACAATACCTTTATTCTGTAAGCCCTGACACTGTATTCCTTTCATTACGCAAAACACTTGCGTTCTGTTTTTCACGTAGCGGTACTAAGCTCACTGCTTACAGCAGTTTGCCAAGTACCGACGTGAAAAAAGGTTTGCTGCATGAAAGAATACAGAATCAGGACTTGGCAGATAAAAGGTATTGTTTCTGTCTATGATAAAATTAATGCAAAAATATGCTAAGGTGTATTTAGATATAAGGAAGATCTATGCAACAACCCTGTATCCCTTTCATTACGCAAAACACTTGCGTATTTGATTGACAATGCCCTTATTACAAGCTAAAATATGGTCAGTATAAAAAAATGTAAATTTACTGAAAAAAAAGCTTGCATTTTATCGTAGCTTCTGGTATATTAAACAAGTCGCTAAGATATATGGTTCATTGGTCAAGCGGTTAAGACGTCGCCCTCTCACGGCGAAAACAGGGGTTCGATTCCCCTATGAACTGCTATTTGATAACCTGGAAGTTTTTTCCAGGTTTTTTCTTTTTTATGCGTAATCTATAGTGCATGATAAAACTGCTTCGAATGAAAGACAGGCGAAAATAAAAACTATATTTATTGGAGGATTCCCATGAAGATTTTTAATACTCTTACAAGAACAAAAGAAGAATTTGTACCGATCAATGAAGGTAAAGTAGGAATCTATGTCTGCGGACCTACCGTATATGATTATATCCACATCGGAAACGCAAGACCAATGATCGTATTTGACACATTGAGACGGTATCTCACATATAAGGGATACGATGTAAATTATGTATCCAATTTTACAGATGTTGATGATAAGATCATCAAACGTGCAAATGAAGAAGGTGTTGATTCTAAGGTGATCTCTGAGCGTTTCATTGCAGAGACAAAGAAGGATATGGCAGCGATGAATGTACAGGAAGCTACGACACATCCAAAGGCTACCGAAGAGATACCGGATATGATCGAGATGATCAAGACACTGATTGAAAAAGGACATGCATATGAAGTAAATGGCACTGTATATTTCCGTACCAGAAGCTTTGCAGACTATGGTAAATTATCCCATAAGAATATTGATGATCTGGAATCCGGACACAGAGCAGAGAACCATCAGCTTAAGGTTTCCGGTCAGGATGAGAAGGAAGATCCACTGGATTTCGTTCTCTGGAAGCCAAAGAAAGAGGGGGAACCGTTCTGGGAGTCACCATGGGGTGAAGGAAGACCAGGCTGGCATCTGGAATGTTCTGTTATGTCTAAGAAATATATCGGTGATATCATTGATATCCATGCAGGTGGTGAGGATCTGATCTTCCCACACCACGAAAATGAGATCGCACAGAGTGAAGCAGCAAATGATAAGGAATTTGCAAGATATTGGATGCATAACGGTTTCTTAAAGATCAACAACGAGAAGATGTCCAAGTCACTTGGCAACTTCTTTACAGTTAGAGAGATCGCAGACAAATATCCACTTCAGGTTATTCGTTTCTTTATGCTGTCTGCTCACTACAGAAGTCCATTGAACTTCTCGGCTGATCTGGTAGAGGCATCCAAGAATGGTCTGGAACGTATCTTGACTGCTGTTGACAAGTTAAAGTCACTTGCGCCGGCAGATGTGGAGGGTTCCGATGTTTCTGTCGAGGCAGAATTAGATGGATATACAAAACGATTTGAAACAGCTATGGACGATGATCTGAATACAGCAGATGCGATCTCAGTTATCTTTGAATTAGTAAAATATACAAATATCAATATTTCAAATGATACACCAAAGAAAACAGTAGATCTGGCAATCCGGACGATTGAGAAGCTGTGTGATATTCTCGGTATCATTACAGAGCGGGAAGAAGAACTGTTAGATTCTGATATCGAGGCTTTGATCAATGAACGTCAGGAAGCAAGAAAAGCAAAGAATTTTGCAAGAGCAGATGAGATCCGTAACATGCTCAGTGATAAGGGCATTATTCTTGAGGATACAAGAGAAGGAGTAAAATGGAAAAGAGCTTAGATCAGTATTTTACTGCGATATTAGGTGTAGAAGATTCCAATCCGGCAGAATATTCCGGGCTGGCGCTTGCTTATATAGGGGACAGTGTATTTGACCTTTTAGTAAAGACCGTTCTGGTATCAAAGGATAACAAGCAGGCATTCAAATATCATAAAGAAGCTATTCATATCGTAAATGCAGAGTCACAGGCAGGTTATATCGATCTGTTGGAAGAGAAACTGACCGAGCAGGAAATGGCGATATATAAGCGTGGAAGGAATACAAAGACACATTCCAAGGCAAAGAATGCATCGGTAGGACAGTACAGGAAAGCTACCGGTTTTGAAGCACTGATCGGCTATCTTTATCTGAATAAAGAATATGACCGTTTATTTGAGTTGACAAGAGACTGCCTGGAATCAAAACAACTGATTGAGCATTTACAATCTGATGATGTGGATTAGAAATGGAGCATAAGCATGGAAGAAAATAGAAATGAAAAGTTTGAGATAGAGGGTAGAAATGCAGTTATGGAAGCATTTCGTTCCGGTAAAACAGTTGACAAGTTATATCTGCAGGATGGCTGTCATGATGGCAGTATCAATTCAATCGTGCGTGAAGCAAAGAAGCAGGAGACGATTATTAATTATGTTTCGAAAGAGAAGCTGAACCAGATGTCTTCGACCGGGAAACATCAGGGTGTGATCGCTCATGTGGCAGCCTATGAATATTCAGCAATCGATGAGATTTTTGCAAAGGCTGAGGAAAAAGGACAGCCGCCATTTATCTTTATTTTGGATGAGATTGAAGATCCTCATAATCTTGGCGCGATCGTTCGTACAGCGAATCTGTGCGGTGCACATGGCGTTATTATTCCGAAACGAAGAGCGGTCGGAATTACAGCAACAGTTGTTAAGGCTTCTGCCGGTGCAATCGCATATACTCCGGTGGTTAAGGTAACAAATCTGGCGAAGACGATTGATGAATTGAAAAAACGTGGTATGTGGTTTGCCTGTGCCGATATGGATGGAGAACTGATGTACCGCTGCAATCTGACCGGACCGATGGGACTTGTGATCGGAAATGAGGGTACAGGTGTCAGTCGTCTGGTAAAAGAAAAATGTGATTATGTTGTATCCATACCAATGAGTGGAGATATCGATTCATTAAATGCTTCGGTTGCGGCCGGAGTATTGGGATATGAGGTTGTCCGTCAGAGGATGGGTGTGAAATAGGGGAGTACCAGCGTTGTGGGTGTGTATGAAACAAATACCGATGAAGAAAATATCCGGTTGATCCGGGAAGAAAATGATAATGCCGCTTTTGAATATCTGATCAAAAAGTATATGGAAATCGTAAAGAAAGAGAGCCGTGCCCTGTATATTATCGGTGCAGAAAATGAGGACATCATTCAGGAAGGAATGATAGGGCTCATTAAAGCTATCCGAAGCTTTGACGGAAGCAAAGGGGCATCTTTTTCTACATTTGCAAATCTGTGTATCAAGCGGCAGTTGATCACTGCGGTGAAGCTGTCGAATAGGAAGAAGCATTCTCCGCTTAATTATTATGTATCATTTTATACGGAAAATGACGATGATGTTGCGCTTGTGGATGAGCTGCAGGCAGACCAAGCATTTGAACCGGAGAATCAGATGCTTGGGCAGTTGAAATCCCAGAAGCTTGCGGAAGCGATTGATAAAAAACTCAGCAAATTTGAAAGACAGGTGTTAGAAGGATATCTTGCCGGAAAAAGCTATGATGAGCTAGCGGAAGCATTTGGCAAGCCGTATAAATCTATCGATAATGCGATCCAGCGAATACGAAAGAAATTACGGGATATAGAACAGGATTAAATATATATTTAATAAACAGGGTCAGGTCTGGAAATTGCAAAGAATAATTCGATAGTGACAAATGACCTATGAAAAAACTGAGCAAAAGATATAATTCTGGGGGAGTAGCTTATGATAAATTCTATAAATAAAAAAAATGGCCTGAGGAAAGTGATGATCATTGTCGGCATGTGCTTTGTCCTTGGGCTTTTTTCAGGATGTCTGGATTTATCGGATGAAACGAACGAAAATCAGACAGGAAATACAACAGAGAATATAACAGAGAATATAACAGAATCGATTGACAGTACGGAAGCTACGTCAGATGAGCAGATAACCTCGGAAGCGAATACCGGGGGCACAACAGACGATCTTGCCGGACTTACAGTTACTTTCTTAGATGTCGGTCAGGGGAATGCGGTGTTATTTTCCTGTGATGACCATTACATGATGATGGATGGAGGTCCGTCGTCAGCGTCTTCATTTGTCGTGGCATACCTGAAAAAACAGAATATAGAGTCACTTGATTATGTCATCGCGAGCCATTATGATTCTGATCATATAAATGGTCTGGTGGGTGTGTTGAATGTATTTGACACAGAGACTTTTATCGGCCCGGATTATGTTGCAGATACAAAGATCTATGATTCGTTGATGGATAAGCTTGCGGCGCAGAACCTGACTGTTACATTCCCAAAGGCAGGGGATTCTTATACCTTTGGTGATGCGGTATTTACGATAGTAGCACCAATCACTTATAGTGATGATAATGAAAATGATAATTCTGTCGGAATTCGTATGACATATGGGGATACTTCATTCCTGATCTATGGGGATGGAGAAGAAGCCGGTGAGCAGGCAATGATCGCATCCGGAGAGGAGCTTTCCAGTGACGTTCTGATGGTCAGTCATCACGGCAGCAGAAATGCCACAACAAAAGAGATGTTAGAGGCTGTTAAGCCCGGTTATGCGGTAATCAGCGTTGGGGCAGATAATTCATATGGACATCCGACCGAAGAAGTGCTTGATCGTTTGGCAAATGCAGGATGCACGGTGTATCGTACGGATCTGAATGGTACGATTCAGGCGTACAGTGATGGAAAAACAATTACTTTTATACCGGAACGGCAATCAGATATGTCAGGGGTGGGAGAAAATCAGAATCTGTCGGATGATACAACGAAAACAGATAATGTAACAAGAGAGAGTACGACAGAGAAAGTTCAGACGGAAATAGAAGCAGGATCAGAAAAGACAGCAGAGCATACTTATATTATTAATACAAATACAGGAAAGTTCCATGAGCCGTCATGTCGTTCGGTTAAGCGAATGAATGACAGCAATAAGAAAGAATATATCGGAAGCCGGGATGATCTGATCACGCAGGGGTATGAGCCATGTAAGATATGTAATCCATAGGGTATGTTAAGAATGGGAGGATAAACGGATATGAAAAACAATTACAAATTTTTTCAGAATCGGGATTGTGAATTTTTCCCATGCCATAAAATAGAAAATGAAGATTCCTTTAATTGTCTGTTCTGTTATTGCCCCTTGTATCTGAAGGAAAACTGCCTTGGAAGTCCTGATTATATCTTAAATGGGAAAGGACAGAAAATCCGGGATTGCAGTAACTGTACGATTGTACATCGCCCGGAGATGTATGAAGCAGTGATTGCACAGTTTCAAAAGCAGGACTGTGTGGTATTCGTCAGTATTTGGGATCTGAAGGATGAAATCATGGCGCGGATCGCAGAGATTGCTTCATGGGAACAGATGGAGCCGGAGAGCAGAAAAGAGCATAAGGATGAAGCCGAGAAAACGATTATGCGTTTTTTATCCAGATACAATAATCGAAACCGGTATCTGGTACCTGTACTTTTGCAGCCATTTTCCAGAGACTGTATTAAGTCTGATGGATTTATGCTCGGCAAAAAGAATATTTCATGCCGGATACTGGAACGAATAGATCCGTCAAAGATTACACAGGGATATCTGTATGCATTTCATGCCCCGGAGATCCGGATCGAGGAGATGGATTCATTACTAGGAACTTATTATCTGGAAACCTTTCAGATCGCATGTATGGATATTGTAAGAAAATGGATAAGAAAATACCTGGAACGAAAGCACAGTGTAGAGTCGGTGCATTACTGTAGTCCTTCTTTTGGACCCGGTTATTATGGAATGCCATTGGAAGCTGCCGGAATTCTTTGCAGCCTGATGGATACGGAACAGATCGGAATCAGTTGGCATAAAGAACGAATGGAGCCGATGATGAGTCTGGCAGGAATTTATCTGATCAGTGAAGAACCACTGATACAGAACTGGAACGATTGTGAAAACTGTATCGGACAGTCCGTTGGATGTGAATACTGTATAAATAAATCCGGACATTAAAAAAGAGCTACTAACGGGAGTCGGACCCGTGACCTCCACATTACCAATGTGGCGCTCTACCACCTGAGCTATAGTAGCAACAACATTAGTTAATATATAGTAAAATGACGTATTTGTCAATAAGAGATTTGCTGAAAGTTATTGAAAATTACTGAGTTTTGCTGAGTTTTAGAATTTGCAGTTGAGGCTTTATGTAAAATGTGATAGACTAAAAAAAGTCATGCTAATTATATGAAGGAGGCATTAATGATGGCAGAAGAATCAATCGGGAAAAATTTTATTGAACAGATTATTGATAAAGATATAGCGGAGGGCAAGGTAACGAAGGTAGTCACAAGATTTCCTCCGGAACCGAATGGATATTTGCATATAGGACATGCCAAATCCATATTATTGAACTATGGTCTTGCACAGGAATATGGCGGACAGTTTAATCTGAGATTTGACGATACAAATCCAACAAAGGAAAAGACAGAATTTGTAGAATCCATATTAGATGATGTAAGATGGCTGGGTGCCGATTTCGGAGACAGAGTATTCTTTGCATCCAATTATTTTGACCAGATGTATGAAGCAGCAGTCAAATTGATCAAGAAAGGCAAGGCATTTGTATGTGATCTGACAGCAGATGAGATCCGCGAATACAGAGGAACTCTGACAGAGCCGGGTAAAAACAGCCCATACAGAGACAGAAGTATTGAAGAAAATCTTGCATTATTTGAAGCAATGAAGAACGGAGAGTTCCCGGATGGAAGCAAGGTGCTTCGTGCAAAGATCGATATGGCTTCACCGAATATTAATATGCGCGATCCTGTTATCTATCGTGTTGCCCGTATGACACATCATAATACAGGGGATAAGTGGTGTATTTATCCAATGTATGATTTTGCTCATCCGATTGAGGATGCGATTGAAGGTGTAACGCATTCTATCTGTACACTGGAATTTGAGGATCACAGACCTTTATATGATTGGGTAGTACGGGAACTGGAATATGAGAATCCACCAAAGCAGATCGAATTTGCAAAGTTATATCTGACAAATGTAGTTACAGGTAAGAGATATATTAAGAAGCTGGTAGAGGATGGTATCGTAGATGGCTGGGATGATCCAAGACTTGTATCGATCGCAGCACTCAGAAGACGAGGATTTACTGCTTCTTCTATTAAGAAGTTTATGGAGTTGGTTGGTATCTCAAAGAGCCAGAGCTCTGTTGATTATGCGATGCTTGAGTATTGTCTGCGTGATGATCTGAAGCTTACAGCAAACCGTTATATGGCAGTCCTGAATCCGATCAAGCTGGTGATCGATAATTATCCGGAGGATCAGGTAGAATATCTGCCGGTTGAAAATAATCAGGAAAATGAGGAAGCAGGCTCCAGAGAAGTTGCATTCAGCAAATATCTCTATATTGAAAGAGATGATTTCATGGAAGAACCGCCTAAGAAATATTTCCGTCTGTTCCCTGGCAATGAGGTACGTCTGAAGAATGCATATTTTGTAACCTGTACAGGATATGAGAAGGATGAAGATGGAAATGTAACAGTTGTTCACTGTACTTATGATCCTGCAACCAAGAGTGGTTCAGGATTCGAAGGAAGAAAGGTAAAAGGAACGATACATTGGGTATCAGCAGAAAGTGCAATTGATGCTGAGGTTCGTTTATATGAGAATATCGTGGATGAAGAAAAAGGTAAGTTGAATGAGGATGGTACTTTGAATCTGAACCCAAATTCATTGACCGTATTACAGGGATGTAAGCTCGAGAAAGCATTTGAAGATGCAAAACCTGGTGAAGCATTCCAGTTCCTTCGTAATGGATTTTTCTGTGTAGATTCCAAAGACTCTACTAAGGAGCATCCTGTATATAACCGTATTGTTTCATTAAAGAGTTCCTATAAGCCGGGAAAATAATATTTAGCCTATTAAAAGTATGAAAAATGATATATCAGAATTAGAAAACAGAAAATTATATATCCTGATCTCCAAGACACACACAGTTCCTGCAAGAATCATCAAATTCTGGACAAAAGAGCCATATGCACATGCATCCATTGCATTGGATCTGGAGCTTCGGGAGATGTACAGCTTCGCCAGAAAGGGAATCTATAATCCGTTCAACTGTGGATTCATTATAGAAGATATTGATACCGGAATATTTGGCAGAGATGTTGAAACAAGCTGTGTTGTTCTGGAACTGACCGTGACAGATAAGCAGTACAGACATGTACTGCAGGAGCTTGCGGCATTTAAAGCAAATGCTGATCTCTATCGGTATAATTTTTGGGGACTTTATGGTGTTATACGAAATAAGGCGATTGAGAGGAAATATAATTATTTCTGTTCCCAGTTCGTGGCAAGTGTGTTAGAATGTTCTGGTATACATATTCTCGATAAACAACCGGGGCTTGTAAGGCCGGATGATTTTCGGAAGAGCAGTAATGTTAAGGTGATTTACAAAGGCCTGCTCAGAAGATATCGTGAATACCTGTGGACACATGATCTGACACAGGCATTTGGCGGTCATGTAACCAAACAGGCAATGTAAAAAAAGTGACAATATTGCTGTGAATTTTATACTATATAAAAAATACTGTGTACATTACACTCACTATTATGAAGCAAACCTGCCCGAACGCCAGTCCTTAGTGAGCCATATAATACGGCGAACTTAGTACTGCTGCGTTGAGGGTAGAGCGAAAGCGTTTTGCGGAATAATATGTGAAGTGCAATGTACACAGTATTTTTGTGTGTATCCTATGTTTATCAGGCAGTAATATTGTCGCTTTTTATTCTACAAATGTATGATTAGCCTTGATTATGCCGCGAGGTAGGGCATCCTTTGAGTTCTTCCATGGTTCATTCTTGAATCGATAGTCGAATTTATCGATGAACCATCCGATATCTCCGTTGACACGTTCCATGTTTTCAAAATATAAGTGATTCAAAGCTTCTATGAATTCTTCACATTGGTTTTTGGACAGCTTTGTGACAGAGGTATCGTAGAGGATACCGTAGTGGTAAGTACAGAAGCCCTTGCTGCTTTTGAAGGTATCCTTGAATTCAGGATCTTTTTTCCACATATGAAAGATCGTATCGACATAGCGGTCAAAGGTACGATTCATACGGTCACAGATAAAGCAGGAGCTTTCCAGTTCTTTGATATATGCACCGACACCGGAAAAATTTGACTGCTTGGAAAAAAGTCCCGGTTTTGCAGGAGTTCCTTTTTCTGATAAAGCTTTCAGATCCCGGATCGTTTTATCAGTGTGTGTCTTTAACATCAGGGCAAGTCCCAGACGATTCTTTTCTTTATATAACATGCCGATGTGATGGGAGCAGAAGCCCATTTTATCTGTCATAGCACGATTATCGTCTTCCATATAGCTTGGTCCCATCGTATATTCGATGGCATGTTCCTCCAGCGTTTTCTGCATCTGACAGAGAGGACATTCACAGTCTGCATGAAAGGCATCGTTGACAGGTATTGTGTATAATTGTTCAGCCATAGTATTCTCCATTTCTATATATCATTTGGATAGCAGCCTTTGAACAGGCGTTATCCTGTATCATGTCAGAAATCATCGGTTTGATTCCTGTATTAGAAGCATATCATGCAACACCTGAATTTACAAATCAAAATCGCCGGTTTTCGTTCTGAATTCAGGGTATATTTCATATAATGTAAGAGACCTTGTCCATTTAATATATTTTTTATCATTTTAGGGGTTGATTTTTTCCACAAAATGAATACAATAATAATTGTGTTAGCACTCGAGAGATATGAGTGCTAGGAACTGCCGGAGTACATAAGGCAGATAAGAACGGATTTAATATGTTAGGAGGAATATATATTATGAAATTAGTACCATTAGGAGACAGAGTTGTATTAAAACAGTCCGTAGCAGAAGAGACAACAAAATCAGGTATTGTATTACCGGGACAGGCAAAAGAGAAGCCACAGTATGCAGATGTTGTAGAAGTTGGTCCCGGAGCTGTTGTCGATGGCGTTAAGGTTCCTATGGAAGTAAAGGCAGGAGACAGAGTTATTTATTCTAAATACGCAGGAACAGAAGTTAAGCTCGGTGATGATGAATATATCATCGTAAAACAGAGTGACATTCTTGCAGTTGTAAGTGAATAATCAGATAGCAGAAAAACAGTTGGAGGTAGAAAAAAATGGCAAAGGAAATTAAATACGGAGCAGAAGCCAGAAAGGCTCTTGAAGCAGGCGTAAATCAGTTAGCAGATACAGTAAGAGTAACACTTGGACCAAAAGGAAGAAATGTAGTTCTTGCAAAGTCATATGGTTCACCACTTATCACAAATGATGGTGTTACAATTGCAAAGGATATAGAGTTGGAAGATGCATTTGAAAACATGGGTGCTCAGATCGTAAAAGAAGTAGCAACAAAGACAAATGATGTTGCAGGTGATGGTACTACAACAGCTACTGTTCTTGCTCAGGCAATGATCAATGAAGGTATGAAAAACCTTGCAGCAGGTGCTAATCCAATCATCCTCAGAAAGGGTATGAAGAAGGCTTGTGACAAGGCTGTAGAAGCAATCTCAGAGATGAGCCAGACAATCAACGGCAAAGAGCAGATCGCAAGAGTTGCATCTATTTCAGCCGGTGATGATGAAGTTGGACAGATGGTTGCAGATGCTATGGAAAAGGTATCAAACGATGGTGTTATCACGATTGAAGAGTCCAAGTCCATGAAGACAGAGCTTGACCTCGTAGAAGGTATGCAGTTCGACAGAGGATATATTTCAGCTTACATGTCAACTGATATGGAGAAGATGGTTGCAGAACTTGATAATCCATACATCCTGATCACAGATAAGAAGATCACAAATATTCAGGATATCCTTCCGGTACTTGAGCAGATCGTACAGGGTGGTCAGAAGCTTTTGATCATTGCGGAAGATGTAGAAGGCGAAGCACTTACAACATTGATCGTAAATAAGTTAAGAGGCACATTCCAGGTTGTAGCTGTTAAGGCTCCGGGTTATGGTGACAGAAGAAAAGAAATGTTACAGGATATTGCTATCCTTACAAATGGTAAGGTTATTTCCGAAGAACTCGGTTATGATTTAAAGGATACGACATTAGATGACCTTGGTCGTGCTAAGAGTGTAAAGGTAACAAAAGAGAATACAGTTATCGTAGATGGTTTCGGAACAAAGGAAGATATCCAGGGCAGAGTAAATGTTATCAAGGCTCAGCTTGAGGAGACAACATCTGAATTTGATAAAGAGAAGCTTCAGG
This sequence comes from Clostridium sp. AF15-41, assembly GCF_003604095.1. Lineage (NCBI taxonomy): Bacteria > Bacillati > Bacillota > Clostridia > Eubacteriales > Clostridiaceae > Clostridium > Clostridium sp. AF15-41. Next base: position 53,090 of record NZ_QTMQ01000009.1, on the reverse strand, counting down.
AAAGACTTGCAAAGCTTGCAGGTGGTGTAGCAGTTATCCGTGTTGGTGCAGCTACTGAGACAGAGATGAAGGAAGCTAAGCTCCGTATGGAAGATGCATTAAATGCTACCAGAGCTGCTGTTGAAGAAGGCATCATCGCAGGTGGTGGATCAGCATATATTCATGCAGCTAAGAAGGTTGCAGAACTGGTTGCAGACCTTGAAGGCGATGAGAAGACAGGTGCTAAGGTAGTTCTTAAGGCTATGGAAGCTCCGTTATTCCATATTTCAGCAAATGCCGGTCTGGAAGGATCTGTTATCATCAATAAGATCAAAGAATCACAGCCGGGTATCGGTTTTGATGCATACAATGAGAAGTATGTAGATATGATCGAAGCAGGTATCATCGATCCTGTTAAGGTTACAAGAAGTGCTTTACAGAACGCAACATCCGTAGCATCTACATTACTGACAACAGAATCTGTTGTAGCTGATATTAAGGAAGATGCTCCAGCTATGCCGGCAGGTGCAGGTATGGGCGGCGGAATGGGTATGATGTAAAAATAAAATATCACTCATAAAGTTCAAATAGAGAATAAAAAGGAAGATAGTATTGTTTATTATCGTGTAAGATACATGATAGTGACAGGCTATCTTTCTTTTTTTATACACGCATAGACCATATTTCCAGACCTAGTGAAACATTTCATGCCGTTTTTCAGACATTTCGTGCATAGAATCCGGTATGGGGAAATGATTATGGTACAATACCAGAAAATAACTTATTTGGAACAACATAATGAGACATGCAGATATAATTATACTATATGTTGTATTATGTGTTGTATTCAGATGAATGAAAGGGGATAAGAAAATATGGTAAGACGACTAAAAGAAAACAAAGTTACAGGCATCCTGACAGCCTTGCTGGTTGGTATTGTTATGTTTGTAGGCATGGGAACAATGAAAGTAAATGCAACAGAATACAGGTCAGGAACGATTGATCCTACGACTCTACAGGTAGGGGATACGGTTTATGTAGGAGCTGAGTTATCTCCAGACAAACAGATAGTAGTCTGTAAGCAATGTCATATGATCTGGATAACATACGGTGGCTCTTCGCAATATTGGATTGGAGACAGAATCAATTCTATTGTAATGAGATCAGATGCACACAAAGATCATGCCGGTTATGTTGGATATAGTGAGTTTAATTTTTACTTCACAGGAGAATATTTACCTAGTAATACGCCATATACAGTTATGGGAAATTCAAATCTTGGATATACGATTAAATATAATACAAATGGTGGTAGTGCAATAGCGGATGCTGTTAAACAGACACATATACCGAGTACATTTCCAACAACGACCAAAGCTGGATATGATTTTATTGGCTGGTATACAGATGAAAATCTTACACAGCCGGTATCGCGAGAACTTTCAATATTTGAAGATATAACATTATATGCAAAATGGATAGAAATAGGTGCACATGAGCATACATTTTCTAATAGTTGGAGCAGTAATGCATATGGTCATTGGCATGCGGCAACCTGTGAACATAGTGATTTGAAGGAAGATTTCCAGGAACATTCTTATGGAACTGCAGGTGAAGCCAGATATACATGTTCAATCTGTAAGTATGTAGATGCAGATAAGAAAGCTGCGGCAGATATCGTAGATGCGTCAAATACAGTATTAAAAGCAGATGAAGTGCAGGTTGGAGACAAGATTTATTTTGGTAATCAGTTATCGCCTAATAAATGGATCACTGTATGTAGGAAATGTCATATGATCTGGATCACATCTGCTGACTCTGATCCGGATAATATAGATGTAGGAATCAGTGATGGAGATCAGAAGTGTTATGAGGTTAAGCAGACGGATGAGCATAAAAACCATAAAGATGATGTTGGATATGCAGATTTTAATTGGTATACAACAAATTCAAACAGTCCATTAGAGAGAAATGTTCCATATACAGTTATCGAGAATGATAACCTTGGATATAAGATCACATATAACACAAATGGCGGAAGTGAAGTAACTGAAGCTGTACACCAGAAGAAGCTCCCGGATGTGCTTCCAACAACAAGTAAAGCTGAATATGAATTTGCAGGCTGGTACACAGACGAGGCACTCACAAAGGCGGCTGTGCCGGGCAAAGCTTTAACAGGAAATACAATTCTTTATGCAAAGTGGACAGTGAAGCAGTCTACGCCATCAGATCCAGAGCCTTCAAAGCCAGTAGTAAAAGCAAAACGGACAAAAGTAAATGATCAGGCATTAAGCTCCAAGTTCAGTATCACTACAGGAAAGACGATAAAAGTAACGTGGGGTAAGGTTGCAAAAGCAGATGGATATGATGTATATATGGCATATTGTAAGAAGGGAAAATACACCGTTGTTAAGTCTGTAAAAGCTGCAAAGACCTTATCTGTGACGATCAATAAGCTGAACAAGAAGGCTGTAAATCAGAAAGATAATGTAAAATGTTATGTAGTTGCATATAAGAAGGTTGACGGCAAGAAAGTGACCATTGGAAAATCCATTACAGGTCATGCGGTTGGCAAGAAGAATACGACTGTAACAGATGTCAAGAAGATTCAGATAAAGAAATCTGCTTACAGCCTGAAAAAGGGAAAAACAGCTAAGATAAAAGCAACTATTGTTAAAAAGAATAATAAACTTCCACTTTTTGGTCATACAGCAAAATTCAGATATGACACATCAAATAAAAAGGTAGCAACTGTATCCAAAGATGGCAAGATCACAGCAAAAGGAAAAGGCACCTGTTATGTATATATCTATGCAGTAAATGGATGCGCTAAGAAAGTAAAGGTAACAGTTAAATAAAAGTAAATAGAAAGAAGTTATAAATTCGGCAGTGGCTTGGATGGACAGTAGTCTGAGACCACTGTCGTTTTCTGTAGTAGACAACGACATAACAGTGGCAACCTGCGTGAAATTATGCCGTTTTTAACAGGATTTCTTCAGTGATTTAGCTTGTATGGGTTGACACTGTTTAAACAAGAATGCTATAAAGAGAAAAAGGTGGGTAATTTCATAATTCAAATCTAAAAATCAAATATGGGGAGGTAATCTATGAAATTAAAAAAGAAAGTGTTTGGAATGTTGGCAGCAGTACTGCTGATGGTGACGGCTGTATTTATTGGAACGCAGGGTATGGGTCTGGTACATGCGGAGACTTTAAAGGTATCCATAAACGGAACCGAACTGCAGGATGGTAAATATTATGAATTTGGAGGAAGCAGAGGAAGCGGAACGATGAGTGAGTGTGCCCCGGATTCGCTTCCTGAGGTATATATCTATTATGATGCCGGCGTTATAGAAGTATATGGGAATGTAAGGATATATTCAAATGGAGGAAGTTCAACAGAAATCCTGAAAATTGAAAACGGAACCCTGACGCTGAAAGGGTCGGGCAGATTCTATTTGGCAAACAGTGAAGATACGAAAGCATTGATTGCCGGAACTGAGGATTCATCCCTTATAACGGATGAGTATACTGGAAATATTGTGCTTAACGGATATGGCGGAAATGCTCTTATAAAAGGACTTTCTTTGGTAGATTTAAAAACCACCGGAGAAATAGCACTTAATAGTAATGATGCAATGGTCGGTGATGCATTCATATCTGCCGGCTCTGTTAAGCTTGAGGCAAATAATTTTGGCTTATACCTGTCGGACGGAACGGTGAAGCATATGATAGAGGCAACGGATGCACAAAACGGAGAAATCAGCTTGATAAAAACAGGCACCCGTAATTATTTGGATTTAATTAATGGCAGTAATATTAATGCATCAGAAGCCTTTTTCAAAGCAAAAGATATTTATCTGTCATCAAATGGAACTACTTCGAATCGGAGTATATTGTTTATTGGAGAAACAATAGCAGAAGGTAATCTTAAGGTAGAAACCCAAAGTGGTGTAGAGATGAATGTCCAGAAGACCGCAGTAAATGGTAATCTTAAGATAGATACAACAGGCAGCGGTTATGAAAAAGTAACCAGTGAAGAGGGCGTTGTATCAACCGGAAATACAGAAATCAATGCACCTGCGACAACTGTTCTGTTACAGGCAAATGGTAATGCTGCTGTAATCGAAGGAAATGCGAAGATCAATGCAAAAAGAATATCCATGATGAGTGCAAATAATGCAGTAATTGCTGGTAATGCAGAGCTTCAGGCTCAATATGGGATTACCCTTACCGGAGCAGGGGGATATCCGGTCATAGGGGGAAGCACCATTATACTGAATACATCAGGAAACGAGATTTCGATAAGCAGAAGTGGAAGTACTGATTCCAATACTATACCGCTCCTTGGAGGGACATTGCAGACCCGGAATGATACAGTATCGTATGAAGATGGAGAGAAAAAATGGGTACAGATGACGGCAACCGGTCAGATATATTATGCAGATAATTGTGAACATCCGATTATATTAGGATATTCCGGTCGCTGTATGGTGTGTGAAACATCCAATATTGAATATGCAGAGCTGATAGGAGCAGATGGAACTTCAAAGAGGATGCTGAATGGTGATCTTGGCGGAGAGGGAGCATATAATGATCTGAGATACTTAGAGGATGGAGATACCATAAAACTTATCCGGGATGTGTATGCAAACGGAAGATATGTGGCGATTGATGAGGCGAAAGCTGTGACACTTGATCTGAATGGACATACGTTAGCGATTGGTACACTTGCCGCAGAAAATGACCTTACAATTATAAATGGTAACTACAAAGGCAAGATTGAAAATACTGGTACCAGTCTTACTAAAGTATTGACTTTCCAGAATGCAAAGGCAAGACTTGGAAATTTGCAATGGATGACAAATAGTGGAGTAGTGCTCGAAGAAAGTGAAGTTACGGTAGCAGGAAATAACAGTTCTGGGCAATGCTGGTTGGAGAAGCTTACAATGGATAAAACTTCAAAACTGGTATTAAACAATGTGGGGGATGGAATCGGAAATTATGGTCAGAATACACTGGAAGAGAGTCTGGGCTCCATTCAGGAATTTCTGCCAGACGGTTATTCACTTGTACGGAGAAAAAAACATCCGACAGATACAGCAGACAGAAATACAATCAATGACCCTAGTGGAGAGATCGCTCAAAGTGCAGAACTTCGTTATCGCAGAATGACTGATACAGAGGTATCTGTTACACTGAATCCGACAACATATACCTATGACAAAAAAGCAAAGGAGCCGGAGGTATTTGTGACCTATGCCGGACAGACACTGGCAAAAGATAAAGATTATACGGTTGCTTATGCAGATAACATAAATGCCGGAAATGCAGTTGTTACGATTACAGGTATGGGCATATATCATGATGAGACACAGGTAAAGTTTAAAATCGAGAAAGCAGCCAAAGCAGCGCCAGCAAGGCTGACTGCCATAAATGTAAGTAAGGCAGGGGCAAAGGACGGAGCAATCGATAAGCTGACGACAGCAATGGAATACAGTACAGATGAGGTTCATTGGGTCAGTGTAACATCAGGCACAATGGTGAGTGGGCTTGCAGCAGGTAATTATTATGTACGATATGCAGAGACAGAGAACTATCTGGCATCTCCGGCAATAAAGGTAGTGATCGCTGTTCCAGTGAGCTCCTATAAGCTGACAAATGCAAAGACAGCTGTTACTTTGGGTACAACAAAATATGCTTATAACGGAAAGGCGAAGAAGCCTTTGGTAAAATCTGTAACCTTTGCTGGAAAGAAATTGAAGGCAGGAACTGATTATACAGTTACCTATAAGAAGAATAAGAATATTGGAAAAGCATCCGTGATTATCAAGGGAAAAGACAAATATACCGGAGGCATAACCAAGAACTTTATAATATATGCAAAGAAAGGAACAACAGTAACATCTGGTGCATATAAGTATAAGTTTACCAGTGGTTCTGAAGTTGCCTTTGCAGGTATAAAGAGTACAAAGACCACAAAAGTAGTGATTCCGAAGACTGTGAAGCTTGGTGGAAAGACCTTTAAGGTAACTTCGATCGCAAAGAAAGCGCTGTACAATAAGACTAAAGTAAAGAGCGTAACGATCGGAGAAAATGTAAAGACGATCGGAGCATCTGCATTCCAGAAATGTAAGAAGTTATCTACGATAACTGTAAAGACAACAAAATTAAAGAGTGTCGGCAAGAATGCATTTAAGGGAATAAAAGCAAATGCAAAGATCAAAGTGCCATCTAAGAAATTAAAAGCATATAAGAAGATCCTTAAAAATAAAGGACAGGGAAACAAGGTTAAAATTGTAAAGAAATAAAAACGGGAGCTTTTTAATGGAATATAAAGTGCGTAGGTTATAAGCAACAATTAACACACTTTATATTCCACTTTTTTACGGAAAAATTGGATGAAAGAATTTTGGGTTATGTTAAAAACAAGATCTTAGAATATCAGCAAAATCCTTTATATATCTATCAGAGTTTATTCAGAAGGCAGTCGGTGGAGATCTGTTTGAGGTTGAGACAGTAGATGATTATTCGAAAGATTATCATAAATGTACAGAAGAAGCACAGCAGGAATTAAGAGAGAATGCAAGACCGGAGTTAAAAAAATATCTGGAAGATATTTCAGATTATGACAATATTTCCGTATGTGGCCCATGCTGGTGGGGAACTTATCCGGTAGCTGTATTTACACAGCTTGAACGGCTTGATTTTACAGGGAAAAAGGTAATACCATTCATGACAAATGGCGGATGACCGGGACATGTGATCAAGGATATGATCAAGGAATGTAAAGGTGCAGAGATCATAAAGCCAATGGAGATCAAATTTGACTCACAAGGCGGTCGGGTACTGCAAACAGCAGAGAACAAAATTAATGATTGGATCGCAGAGGTGAAAAGAAGCCTATAGAGAGAGTTAATATTTATTTTCCACTTTTATGAGCAGTGTGCTATAATGACATGGATTAGAAATGACTAACTTGATGTTTTCAATTCTTGTGTTCTGGCGAAATTGTGCGCCATATGAATGTGAAAAATACAAAGTCGACAGGCGGTATAAAAGAAAGGCTTGTACGGATGAATATTCATGAATTTGGAAAAGAAAATAAAGAAACAATTGTTTGAGAAGATGATACAGGAACTTTGATAAAGGAGACAGCTATGAAAAAACAGAGATATACATATCTGAACGATGGATTTGAGGGAGTTTTATATGAGGCAGAAAACAAGGATGACAGGCTACTGATCGTTATTCAGGGACTTAAGGGATTGGAACTGCCTGAGAAGTACGCGGAGTTATTTTCAGGGAAAGGGTATTCAGTTCTTGCCATGACTTATTATGGCGCACCCGGACAGCCGGATCAGATGCGGGCAATTCCTTTGGAGATGTTTCAGACTGCGGTTGACCGTATGAAAGAGTATGGAGATGGCAGATTTAAGCGTTTTGGTATGTATGGTAATTCCAAAGGCGCAGGAATGGCTTTGCTTGCTGCATCAGTTGTTCCGGATATCAGTCTTGTTATAGCTGCATCTTCCTTTGGACATATTATGCAGGGCAGTGGTAAGGCAGATGCAGATCCATGTAAGGCTATGGTTTCATATCGTGGAAATGATTTCCCTTATGTTTCAAATAAGCATATGTTCTCCAACTTCCTGAAAAAATGTATAAAGGAACATCATGTGCGGCTGTTGTATTTTTTTGAGGAATGGGAGAAAGAGGGAACGATTGAGAATGAGATACCGGTAGAAAAGATCTGTGGAGATATTCTTTTTCTTACCTCTACACATGATGAATCTGTTCCGGCAAAGCATGATGCAGAATTATTGACAGCACGGTTAAAGCGGGAGAACTTCAGCTATGGCTTCAAACACATCAATTCAGAGACTGGCAGTCATAATCTCGGATATTTTCCGGTAAATAATGGTGCGCTCCCAAGAGAGAAGAAATATCCACAGGAATGTCAGAAAGCAAGAGAAGATACACTTGAAATCATTTTAAAGACATTAAATGCGTGGAGCGTAGCTGATTTGTAAAGAAAAATATTTCTAAAATAAGATGTTGACACACATGGTTACATTTGATAATATTTATCGAGTAACTTAATATTCCATGAGGGAGTAGTTAGCGCGAAAGTGTGATTTGTCAACATTCTGATTATAATAAGAGAGTATAATCTGGCAAATCTTAAATAATGAGACTCATGTATATCGATTAACAGCTTGTGTAATATACACCGGCGGATAATTGATATACATGAGTCTTTTTTAATCTGTCGGACATACTTTATAGTAGCAGACAGTTCGGCTGACATCACTGGTATGGATAGAGAAAAAGGAGAATAATATGGAAAAATTCATTAACAACGCCCCGTTTGCTCTTGTAATTGTAATTCTTGTGATCGGTTTTGTACTGCTGATCAAAGGAGCGGATTTTTTTGTAGAGGGAAGCTCGAGTGTAGCAAAGAGACTGCATGTTCCATCTATAATTATTGGACTTACAATCGTTGCGATGGGAACATCACTTCCGGAAACAGCGGTCAGTGTATCAGCATCAATAGCAGGCAATAATGAACTTGCAGTTAGTAATGTAGTTGGTTCTAATATTTTTAATCTGATGGTTGTTATCGGAGTATGTGCAATATTAGCCACAGTAAATGTTGCAGGGGAAACGATAAAGAGAGATATTCCGCTTTCGCTTATATGTGCCGGACTCTTAATGCTTTTAGGAATAATCGGTCTTGGAGACAAAACAGGCATGACGCTGGGACATATGGATGGTGCTATATTTGTTGGTTTATTTGCAGGATACATTTTTTACATGATCAGGATTGCATTAAAGGCCAACAAAGAAGGAAAGAAAGTTGAGATTGAAGGTGGCTCGGATGAGGATATTAAGCTTGTATCCGTTCCGGTCAGTATTCTGTTTATCGTTGGTGGAGCAATAGCGATTGCAGTCGGAGGAGATGTGACCGTTGATGCTGCATCCAGAATCGCAAGTGATCTCGGAATGAGTCAGACACTGATCGGACTGACAATCGTTTCGATAGGCACATCACTCCCGGAGCTTGTGACCTCAATTGTTGCAGCCAGAAAGAATGAAGTTGATATGGCACTTGGTAATGCGATCGGTTCAAATATATTTAACATACTTATGGTACTTGGTATTGCATCATTGATCAGTCCGATCAGTATAATCAGAGAGAATATTATTGATCTGTGTGTACTGGTTGCATTTACTGTGTGCGTATGGATATTCGCAGAGACAAAGAAGAAAATCGGAAGAATCGAAGGGTTGTGTATGGTTGCTCTCTATGCAGTATATGCAGTTTATATTGTAATAAGATAAATGAGGGTATAACAACAAATGATATTATTTTTAAAGGTATTTTTTACGGAATTCATAGCGGAGATGGGAGATAAGACACAGCTTATGTTGATTGCTCTTACGTCTAAGTACAAATTAAAAGATATCATATTAGGAACTGCTGCTGCAATTCTTGTACTGAATGGTCTGGCGGTTCTTGCAGGTGGACTTGTCAGCGAATTTGTTCCGGAATGGCTCATTAAGAATATTGCGGCACTTGCATTTCTTTACTTTGCAGCATCAACGATTTCCAATGACGACGAAGAGGAAGAAGAAAACGGACGATCAAAGATCAAGTTTGCGCCATTGGCTGTTTTCTGTACATTTTTTGTAGCTGAGCTTGGAGATAAGACTCAGCTTACCGCTATAACATTTGGTGCAAATGAAGGTATGGGGGCAGCACTTATTGTATGGATCGGTTGTTCGCTCGGACTATTTGCAGCGGACATTCTTGGAATGCTGATCGGTTATCTCTTAAAGAGCAAAACTCCGGATGGACTGCTTAACACACTGGCATTTGTGATATTCTCGATATTTGGTGTGTATGCACTTTATCAGGGCCTTAAGCTCATCTCTTCAAGTGTCTGCCGGATTCCGGTACTGCTGATACTTATAGCTGTAGTCGTTGTATTTGCGGGCTTATGTGCATTCCTTTTCGTACGGCGAAAAAAGAAAAAAAATACAGGAAACGAATAGAATACAAATCTCATTTCATTAAATAAATAGTCTGGATGTCAACGATAAGATTAACAATTCTGATAGATTATTGCGCGAAATAGTAGAAATAGTGCCATTTTTGTTTGATATTATACAAGAAACACATAAAGATATATCGTATTATTGATAATATATGTTATATTTGTATGTAAGGAGAAAACATGATGGTTGAAAGGAAAACATTATCGCAATTATCTGTGCCAATATGCCTGGAAACTTTATTCTATATGCTTTCAGGGATGGTTGATACACTTATGTTATCATCTGTAAGTGATCAGGCTGTGGGAGCAGTGGGAACAGCAAATACTTATATAGGTGTTTTCATTGTCATGTTTGGAGTGATATCATCGGGTATGATAGCTGTTATGTCACAAAATATCGGAGCGGGAAGACCTGGGATAGCGTATCAGGCCAGACAGCTTGGACTTATGTTTAATGCGTTCATTGGTATTCTGATGTCTGTTGTTCTTGCAATTTTTTCCGGCAGAATACTTAAAATAGTAAGTATTGCTCCTGCTTTGTTTGAACCGGCTGAAACATACCTCAAAATTGTTGGTGGAACATGTTTTTTAAATGCGCTTATTCCTATTTTTTCCAGCTATTTGAGAGTATTTGGATATACAAAGCATTCCCTGATAGGAACTATTGTTGGAAATGTTCTTAATATAATACTAAATTCGGTATTCTTATTTGCATTTAACTGGGGAGTAATGGGAGTTGCCGTTGCCACGGTTATTTCAAGGGTTGTAAATCTTGTTATTGTAGCGGTGATGGGCGCTGTACTTATAAAAGCAAAACAAAGTCCTGATCGTATTTTGCCGCGAAAGATACTTGCGCAGATTGTTAAAATAGGTTTTCCTTCTGCATTTGAAACAGCACTTTATAATATAGCAATGACATTTATAGTGCGTTTTATGAATCAGATGGATGCGAACGGAATGAATGTCACAGCTCGTTCGTATGCTATGCAGATAGCAAATTTCTCATATTGTGCAGGAGCTGCACTGGCACAGGCTAATGCTATTATGACAGGCTGGAGAATCGGAGCAAAGGAGTTTGAAGAATGTGACAGGGGTATAAAAAAAGCAGAGATATATGGCCTTGTAATAGCCACATGCTTCTCTGTGACATTTGCACTGTCCGGACACATTATAGTGCATATATTTACGGATGATGCACAGATGATAAGTCTTGTTGTAAAATTGTTAATAATAGATATATTCCTTGAACTTGGAAGGGTGACAAATCTTGTGTATAGTCAGGCGTTAAAAACCAGTGGAGATGCAGTTTTTCCGGTTATAATGGGTGCAATTTTCATGTATCTGTTTGCGGTTGGCGGTACATATTTTCTTGGAATACATTTGGGCTTTCTGGCGGTAGGAGCATATATTGCCATGGCAGGTGATGAATGTGCGAGAGCTGTTGGAATGGTGCTTCGATGGAAAAGCGGAAAATGGAAAAGTAAGAGTCTTATAGAATTATAGGAGAGATTATGTATTTTGAATTAAAGGAAAATAAACCACATGGTACAAAGGATGATCCGTTCAGTATATATCACATAGAGAATGCGGGGCAGTCCTTTCAGATACCGGTACATTGGCATGATGAATTTGAAATTATATATGTAAAAAGTGGCTTTTTGACTGTAAATATATCAGGAGAGAACTATATCGGGAAACCCGGGGATGCCTTCGTTGTATCACTGGGTAATCTGCATTTTATGGGTTCAAAGACCGGTACTGTAGATTATTTTACTTTTCTTTTCCCATTGAAATATATATCTTTTTATACAGATGATATACTAGATGATAGATTACTTGAACCCTTAGACAGTGGTCGTCTGATGATTAGTCCCAGTGTAAAAGATACGATAAAAGAATTGTGTGAGCAGTTAATTGAGATATATGAAGCAAAAAAGAGTGAAAGAGAGTTGAACATAACGACGCAGATAAAGATCAAAATAATTCTTTTACAATTTATTCTTGAAATGTGGGAAAAGGGATTTATAGTAGAAAATAACACAAGTGGTAGAAACATTGTAGAAAAAGAAATGGTCTCGTATATACAGCAGAATTTTACAGGAAAAATATCATTAAGGGAATTTGGGAAGCAATTTCATCTTTCTGAAAAATATATATCCAGATATTTTAAGGAGCATTTTCATATTACACTTTCACAATATGTGGCGTATTTACGATTAGAGTATGCAAAACAGCTGTTGCAAGACACCGATATTTCTGTTACAGAGGTAGCAATGCGGAGCGGTTATCAAAATATAAGCTATTTTATCAGAAGTTTTAAAAAAACATACGGAGTTTCTCCGTTAAAATACAGAAAAAAGCAAGTTGACTGTATGCAATAACATTGTATTGGCCGCGTTAGCTCTGATTTTGTAACGTTTTACGTTTTATGGAGGAAAATGATAATGTCAAAAGATGAATATTTAATTACAGATGCCCCTATAAAAGCACTGACTGTATTTGCAATGCCTATGATTCTGGGCAGCTTCTTTCAACAGGTATACAATATGGCAGATTCAATCATTGTTGGTCAGTATGTCGGTGCTCCTGCACTTGCGGCAGTTGGCGCATGTGCCGCACTGACAAATGTTTTTATCTGTATAGCACTCGGTGCCGGGGTAGGGGCGGGAGTGCTCGTAAGTCGTTATTTTGGTGCCCAAAATTATAGCAAAATGAAAACAATTGTAGCAACATCCTTGATCAGCTTTTTGATTTTAAGCGTACTTTTGGGTATTTTCGGTTTTTGTTTTTCTCGTTTTATGATGACTTCATTACAAACACCTGCTGATATACTGGAGGAAGCAGTGTTGTACCTTCGCGTTTATTTTGTGGGATTTCCGTTTTTGTTTATGTATAACATTCTTTCAACGATGTTTAACTCAATCGGTGAATCGAAGATTCCGTTAGGCCTTTTGATAGTTTCTTCTATTTTGAATATTTTTATGGACATTTGGCTGGTAGCCGGTCTTGGTCTGGGTGTGTTCGGTGCTGCTCTCGCAACTCTTATTGCACAGGGAATTTCCGCCGTGTTCTCGCTTTTGATTTTCTTTAGCCGGATGCGTCGATATAAAAGTCCCTTTAACTGGTTTGACAGGCAGGAACTATCTTCTATGCTTCAAATTGCCGTTCCGTCTGTTCTGCAGCAGTCTACAGTGTCAATTGGTATGATGATCGTTCAGGCTGTTGTAAATCCATTCGGCACGCAGGCTCTTGCAGGTTATGCAGCAACGATGAGAGTAGAGAATGTTTTTTCATTGATATTCGTATCCATTGGTAATGCAGTTTCACCATATGTTTCCCAGAACTATGGTGCAAAGAAAATTGAACGTATCAAAAAAGGATATCATGCTGCGTTGGTGTTGGATGTATGTTTTGCAGTGCTTGCTTTTGTAGTCATTGAAACACTGCACACACAAATTTCTTCGCTATTTCTTGGTAAAGATGGAACTGCTTTGGCGTATCAGGTGTCTGGCGATTATATGAGATGGCTTGGTTATTTTTTCATTTTTATGGGTATTAAGATGGCAACTGACGGAGTCCTTCGCGGACTTGGAATTATGCGTCCGTTTCTCATTGCAAATATGGTAAACCTTGCGATACGATTGTCGGTTGCATTGATTTTCGCACCCCGTTTCGGTATTGCGTTTGTCTGGCTTGCTGTACCGGTCGGCTGGCTTGCAAACTTTCTGATTTCGTATGTGGCACTTAGAAAAAGCTGGAGAATTCAACTAAAATTATACAGCAATTAATACGGGAAAGAAGATGGAATGATATAAAAGAATTTGAGTGATTAAAATCGATTTACGCGTTTGTAAGAGATGAAGATCATAGAGTGTGGTTTTGTCAGTTTACATAGCATAAATCTCAATTAGTTTTATTGCTTTTTTCTTGATAATTACATATAATGTAAACGAGCAAGTACACTTGCTTGATTTAAGTGCGTTGCTACTTTGAGTGCAAACCTTTAATTTAAGTGCTTTGCAGCTTAAAATGCGAATTGTTAATTTCAGGGAGATAAGATGATTAGCTCCCTGTTTTGCTATACTATGGAGATAGAAATGAAAAATAAATCGGTGGATGCATTCTATACGGCTGAGATTTTGGCACTTGTAGTTGCTTTGATTTTCTTTGTGGCGGGTATGACGCAGGTGGTCGGATATGCCTGTAAGAAGAATCATACAACAGGAACTGTAACATATCAAAGTTCTCGGCAGAGCTCCAATCATGTCAAGGTACATAGCGGAAATGATGTCAGAAATTATAAATCACGTTATGGGAAAGGCATCCGGTCAACTTATACGGTGCTGCAGATTAAGTCGAATTCGCCTGTCAATGGTGCCGATGTGTTCTGGTATGAGGGAAATTGCAGCACTCTGGGCAGTAAGAATGTTTATATAGGCTATAATGATAATTCCATGTCGGTCTTATCACAGTTTGAACTGGTAATGACGATCATAAGCGGTGCATTTTTATTATTACATGCAGTTTCAGCACGGTTGCTCAGTAAGAAAAATCCATATGGCGGGAAGCTTTTCTGGTTTTTTAAATTTTGACCAACCCTGCCGGAAGTCATTTTATATTATGACAGAATTAAGTTGATAAAACAGAAAAATTAGAAATTTTAGAGGTATAAAGAATGATAAATTTAGTAGCACTTCCGTGTTTATGTGTAGATGTTTTTGATGGAACTGATGAACTATATGCTGGCGGTGAAGCCCTTAATTTTGCAGTCCATGCATCAAAATTTGAGGAGTTCAATGTTTCAATATTGGGTGCGGTTGGACAGGATTCTTACGCAAAATTTATTATGGATTCTATTTCTGATAAGAGAATAGATGTAAGCCACGTAAGAGTAGAAAAGGATAAAGTAACAGCGAATAATCGTACATATCTTACAGCCGACGGTGACAGATATTACAAAGATGATTCATGGACGGGTGATATTGTTGATAAAATGATATTGAACCATGATGAATTGGAGTTTATCAAAAAATCAGATGTTGTATTTGTACATTTTTGGGCAGGCTGTTTTGGACAAATTATAGATTTAAAAAAGAATAACAATTTCAGATTGGCAGTGGATTTTGTAGAATATCGTAATTTTAAAGAAATGGAAAAATATGCACCATATATAGATTATTTCATGATTAGTGGAGAGAAATCAATTCTCCCAATATTTGAAGCGTTTTCAGAGAAGTATAAAGGGCTATTTAATGTGTCTTTAGCTGATAAAGGAAGTGTTACATATCATAATGGTGAAAAGTATTTTGTTCAAGCTAATAAAGTTAAAGAAGTAATTGATACTACAGGTTGTGGAGATAGTTACCATGCAGGCTTTGTATGTTCACATTTGATAAATGGGAATATTTATGAGGCTATGAGAGTTGGGACAGAATTAGCAACAGAGACGCTGTCTCATTATGGTGGATTTTAAGAGGAAGAGAGTTTTTGGAGTTCCTGAATTTCAATGATGGTTGGAATAGTATTGGATAATCTGTTACGGTGAAAAGAATTGTTATGAGAAAACAGCATATATTTCTTTTTATAACAACCAACGGATGAATGCGGTATAAATTATTTATGCTGGATGTCGGATTACTGGGGGCATTAAGTGAGTTGCCGGCGACATCTATATTGGAAGAAAATGATATTTTTATGGAATTCAAGGGTAATCTCACAGAGCAATATATGTTGCAGCAGATGATTTCAGATACACCGCACACACCGTATTATTATGGAACAGAGAAAGCTACGTTTTTCGGCTCTAAAGTATATGGATCAGGAATGGATGGTAAATATACCATTGTATGCGGTATGTAATTTATAAATATCAGTTTGTATAAGGGAATCGTGAAAATGGATATTAGATATAAAAGACTTACAGAAAAAGAACTGAATACGTTTATTCACATGAGGATAAATCAGCTTAGAGAAGAAGGTGCTAAAGAAAAGATAGATTTGGTTCCTGCATTGAAGGAATATTATACTCGACATATGGCGGATGGAACATTTGTATCTTGGCTTGCCCTTGATGAGGAAAATATTATTGGAACAAGCGGGATGTCATTTGTGGAGAAGCCTCCCTATTTTGGATGCCCAAGTGGAAAGATAGGATTGTTGTCCAGTATGTTTACTGATCCGAAATATAGAAGAAGAGGTATTGCAAAGGAGCTGCTATCCCGCGTTATAGATGACGCCAGGGAATATGGCTGTGGAACAATACAGATTACGGCGTCTGATATGGGAGTTAAATTATATACGGATTTTGGATTTGTACATAATGGTAACTTCATGCAATATAAACTTTAACGGCTATAGTATTTCTGATTGAAATGGGTAGAAAACAGAGGGATTATTTGATAAATTAAAAAGAGGAAAAAAATTTGACGATTGGTGCGATCATAGGCAAAGAGTATGAGCAGCAGTATTTTGATGACTATTCCTATTTTTGTGATTTTATCAGTGGAAAATTAACGGAACAACCTATTTTTTTCAGAAGTCGAGAAACAAGAAATTAATTTAATAATGGCTTACATAAAAGAAAGTGGAACATACGCCCAAAAATTCTACAGCGGAAAAATATCAGAGAACAATGTGGATATGGAGAAGATTGCATATGTGAATGATAATTTGTACGATAGGATCTGCGATAAAATAGGACGCCTACATAAAGAAAATGGGGAGCCGATGCCATACGAGAAAAATGACGATATTGTGAGATGATTTCAAGAAGAGTGTTGGAGAAAAAACTTTTATGAAAAGCTTGGCTTTGAGGCAAATACGGAGGTAATGTTATTATGATCTTGTGCTTTTCCGGAACTGGTAATAGTCGTTATATAGCAAAGAAAATTGCAGATGAATTGCAGGACGAGATTGTAGATATGAATGCAAAAATCAAGGCAACAGATTATTCGCCAATGAAAACAGGCAGAAATATAATCGTAGTGGTTCCAACTTATGCGTGGCGTATTCCACAAATTGTATCGGAGTGGCTT
The DNA here is from genome assembly GCF_003604095.1 of Clostridium sp. AF15-41. NCBI lineage: Bacteria > Bacillati > Bacillota > Clostridia > Eubacteriales > Clostridiaceae > Clostridium > Clostridium sp. AF15-41. The sequence continues at coordinate 36,016 of NZ_QTMQ01000009.1, read as the reverse complement.
TGTAAAACGGAACTGCTTTCTGCAGAACGCATTTGGTTCGTGATGGACTGTGGAGGCGAGATTGGGAATGCAGCGAAATATAATCGGCGCCTTGCGGAGCAAAAACATTTATGGTATATGGGTACAGCTCAGGTTATTATGCCGGAAAATTATATTGCTATGTTTGGTGCACCGAAAGCAGAAGAAGCAAGAAAGATTGTTAGAAATGCGGAACCTACTATTATGGATATAATTGCGCACATTAAGGCAGAGCAGCCGTTCGCTGTACCAAGAAACAATCTTTATGACCGGTTAATGAGTGGTCCGGTAAATCCGATTTTTTATCATTTCTTTGTGAAATCTGATGCATTTCGTACGGATGCTACCTGTGTCGGTTGTGGTCAATGTGTTAAGAACTGTCCATTGAACAACATTACGCTTAAGGACAGAAAGCCTGTATGGGGAAAGCAATGCACTCATTGTATGGCTTGTATTTGTTATTGCCCTACAGAAGCTATTGAGTATGGAAAAAAGAGTGTTGGAAAACCGCGTTACCACTTTGAAAAAATATTCTAAGAGTAATATTGATTGTAATCACGGTTATTACATTATTCGTGATAATATCATTGGTTCGCCATAAAGTATGCAGTTCAAGAGAAAAGGATTTATTAACTCCGTTAGGTGAACTGGTAGAAGTCAACGGGCCCAAGATGAGCGTATATACAGAGGGGGATGGTGATAAAACGCTTGTGTTCATGTTCGGAGGTGGAACCTGCTCGCCAATATTGGATTTTAAGTCTTTGTATTCGCTGCTTAGCAATGATTATAAAATCGTTGTAGTGGAAAAATTCGGATATGGCTTTAGTGATGTTGTAGACGAAAACAGGGATATCGATACGATGTTAAGCGAAACAAGGATGGCACTTGATAAAGCCGGAATAAAAGGCCCATATGTGCTTTGCCCCCATTCAATGTCCGGACTTGAGGCTTTATACTGGGCACAGAAGTATCCGGAAGAAGTTGAGGCTATTGTTGGTTTGGATATGGCAGTGCCAGACTATTATGATGAAATGAACATTAATATTCCTATTATGAAATTAGGGCAGTATGGTGCGGCACTTGGAATCACCAGATGGATACCGAGCCTTGCCGAGAGCGATGCAATCAAAGCCAGAACATTGTCTGAAAAAGAAAAAGAGATTTACAGAGCAGTATTTTATCAAAAAACTGCAACTGTAACGATGATCGATGAAGTAAAAGCTGTAAAACAGAATGCAAATATTGTAAAAGAAAACGGAATTCCGCAGGTGCCGATGTTATTGTTTATTTCTGACGGCTCCGGTGGAACCGGTTTTACAAAAGAAAAGTGGAGAAGTATTCCCGAAAATTATATTTCAGGTTGTGACAATGCAAGCTATATTGAATTAGATTGTCCGCATTATGTCCACGACTACAAATATGATGAGATAAGTAAAGAAATCAGGAAGTTTATTCAGTGAATGGAACAGGTGGTACATATGACTGTGTTGCTTTAATGGCATATTATGTCATTTGCAAATCAGTGACAAATCTTGACGAGATAGAAGAGATAAATGAGAACTTATGGAGGATGGAAAATGGTAAAACCTATTGTAAAAGATATTCTTTTTCTGGGACAGAAATCCGTTCCGGCAACACAGCTTGATATGAATGTGGTAAATGATCTTCGGGATACATTAGTTGCAAATCGTGAGCGTTGTGTCGGAATGGCAGCAAATATGATCGGGTATAAGAAAAATATGATTATTGTAAGTGCCGGACCTGTAGATATGATTATGATCAATCCGGTGATCTGTTCTAAGATCGGACGTTATGAAACAGAAGAAGGTTGTCTGTCATTAGAGGGAAAACGAAAAACAACGCGGTATAAGAAGATAGAGGTAGAGTTTCAGGATGCTGGTTTTGTAAAAAGAAAGATGGTATTTGAGGGATTTGTGGCACAGATTATTCAGCATGAGGTGGATCACTGTAATGGGATAGTGATATAACAGGAGACAAACATGGAAAAAGACTCAGGCAAATGGATCATGTATGGTGTAGACTGGGATGATCCGGAGTGTATTCATACAGTAGATGAGGCAATAGAATATATAAATGAGATTGGCTTCCTACCGCTTTTTAGAAATGATATACCGGGATTTTCGCTGGAAGAACGAACCGTGCCGGAGTACTGGTGGTGTGAGGATGTTGACAGAGATCCATGGATGTGGCGGGCGGTTATCGCAAGAAGACATGACATCGTATATGGCAAGTTTTTTAATAAAAAGGCAGGTTTTATATCGAGAAAATGGCTTCCTGTATTTGCCAATTACAGACGGGATGGATATGATTTTGATGCGCTGTATGAGGATGGAAAAGTCCCGAATAAGCATAAAAAGATCATGGATCATTTTATGGAAGAACATGTGGATACAGAACTGTATTCCAACGAACTGAAGAAAATGGCAGGGTATGGAAAAGATGGCGAAAAGGGATTTGATGGAGCTGTCACCAATCTTATGATGCAGATGTACCTTTGTAATTGCGACTTCAGAAAACGTGTAAATAAAAAAGGACTGGAGTATGGTTGGGATGTGGCGGTTTACTCGTCTCCGGAACATATCTATGGGTATGATTATGTAACCTCCTGTTACAAGGATGATCCGCAGGAGTCGTGGAATACGATCATCCGACACATGTATGATATTTATCCGATCGCAACAGATGCACAGATAAAAAAGCTTTTGAAATAGAATCAAAGAAATTTATTATATTTAATCAAATTTATCTTATGTGCAGGATAGGAGCACATATGACAGGCAGGAAACAGCAGGTTGCTTTTTATAAAACAGATTCTCCTGTATGATATGAATAAAGGAGGACGAGTCATGGAAACAAAAAATATTATTTTTGAACTTCGTACAAAGAGAGGCATGTCACAGGATGAACTGGCTGAGAAAATAATGGTGACGAGACAGGCTGTATCACGTTGGGAGAATGGAGAGACAATTTCTAACACAGATACTTTAAAGCTTTTATCGAAGGAATTTGATGTATCGATCAATACACTACTGGGAGAGCCTAGAAAACTTATCTGCCAGTGCTGCGGAATGCCGCTTGAGGATGACACAATCATAGGACATAATAGTGATGGTTTATTGAATGAGGACTATTGTAAGTGGTGTTATGCGGATGGAACATATACCTATAGTGATATGGATGAATTGATAGATGTCTGTGTTAAACATATGGTAGATGAAAATGTTACAGAGAATCAGGCACGTGTTTATATGAAGGAACTTCTTCCGAAATTGGATTACTGGAAAAGATATGAAGAACTGAGTGACAATGGTCAGTTTGATCAATTCAAGAAGGAGCTGATCAGAGAAATTAATGATCTTCATGTAGAAGGTCTGCCTGAGGTAAAAAGACTGAACGCCCTTGTTGGAGAATATGTGAATTTAGAATACAGGCTTCCGAATGGAGAAAAAGTGAAATTCCTGGATGACCGGAAAACATATTTAGGCAATCAGCTTGAATGTGAATTTTGTGGAGACAGATACTTTGGAGTTCTTGCAGATATGGATTTTATTCTGATTTCAACATATGAAGCTCAGGGCAAAGATCCGGAACTGATAATTTACAAAAAAAGATAACTGATAATTTACACAAAAAGATAATTGCTTGACAAATCATTTTTTTGTGCTATACTTCGTACCAACAGAATAGTAAAAAATAAGTACGCAAGGGTGTGTTACATCGGTTGCGTACTTTTTTGTTTTATGAAATACAAGGGAGGTGGAAACTGGTGAAGACCCTTGAAACAAATGACTGGCTGGTCATGAACAGTATCATATACAAGATCTACACAACCGGTGATTTTGACGCCATGCGGACACAATTTCTGGAACAGATCAAGACCGTCATAGATTTTGACAGTGCAGATTTTTATCTGGCATCATCAAATGAGAAAGAAAATCTGGAACGTCCGGTATTCCTCAACTGTGATGAAGACTTGTCAGATATTTATGAGAATATGGATTATAGCCGTGGTATTATGTTCAGTGGCAGGAGTATGGTATATCGGGAAACTGATATCATATCTGATGAGAAAAGAGTTCAAACCGAATATTATCAAAGAGTATATAAGCCAAATAACTGGCATTATGCGTTACAAATGATATTTGGACGGAACAAACATTTTCTGGGCGTGGTGACACTATATAGGACGATTGGTAAAGAGGACTTTACATATGAAGATGTATTCCTGATGGATATGCTTAAAGATCATATGGCATACCGGTTGTCACAGGACAGAAACAATCAGATGACCAGTCAGGAGAAACTGACGCTGACACAGGCAGTAAAGGCCTATGATCTGACGAAGCGGGAGCAGACCATATTGCAGCTTTTGCTGCAGGGAATGGAGAATACGGAGATCTGTGACCATTTATCCATAACGGTAAATACACTAAAGAAGCATATTTTAAATATTTACCGGAAACTGGGAATTCGAAACCGTGTTCAGATGTTTAAACTGATTAAAGAAAAAGAGTAGTTAGTACTATAAAAGTAGTAGAAAAATGGTAATCCTGTTCTATTGAAGAATTAATTTGAAAGTAGTATATTTTCGTTAACAAGCAAAGGAGCTGTTCAGAGATGAACGGCTCTTTTTTGTTATATTAGTTGTATGTTGCAGATTGGAGGAAGAAAGAATGAAAGAAATCATATTAATAATCAGACCGGAAAAGCTGGAAGTATTAAAAAGCATATTGGATGAGAAAAATTGTGGTGGTATGACAATCTCAACCGTTATGGGATGCGGAACACAGAAAGGAACTGTTGAGGGCGTAAATGAGATTAAAGGCTTTAAAACTACGATCAATCTTCTTCCAAAAGTAAGAGTTGAAGTAGTAGTTGAAGATTCCAAGGTAGAACAGATCATTCTGGATGTAAGAGAAAAGGTAGCTACCGGACATGTCGGAGATGGTAAGATCTTCATTCGAAATATCGAAGAGGCTATACGAATCCGTACCGGTGAACGAGGAGAAAAAGCATTATAGAGAAATTTGAAAAAGAGGTGATATGATTTGGCAAATGTTATAGTTGATATCAAAGACGTAAATAAAATATACGGAACAAATCATGTTGTAAAAGATCTGAATCTGCAGGTAGAGGAAGGCGAGTTCCTGACATTGCTTGGATCATCCGGATGCGGCAAGACGACAACGCTTCGTATGATCGCAGGATTTGAAGAACCGACGACAGGCTCCATTCAGGTAGAAGGTGAGCCGATTGAAGATAAAGAGCCATTTGAGAGAAATGTAAACACTGTCTTTCAGAGTTACGCTTTATTTCCACATAAGACCATATATGACAACGTAGCATATGGTCTTAAGATGAAAAAGGTTCCAAAGAAAGAGATCAAAGAACGGGTAACGGAGATGTTAGAGATGGTTCAGTTATCCGGATTTGAGAAACGGTATCCAAGTCAGTTGTCCGGTGGACAGAAGCAGCGAGTTGCGATTGCAAGAGCGTTGATCAATCGTCCGAAGGTTCTGCTGTTGGATGAGCCGCTTGGTGCATTGGATCTGAAGCTTAGAAAACAGATGCAGCTGGAACTGAAACGGCTGCAGAAGAAATTACACATCACATTTATCTATGTTACACATGATCAGGAAGAAGCGCTTACGATGAGCGACAGGATAGCTATTATGCATGATGGTGTCATGGATCAGATCGGATCACCGACAGACATCTATGAAAGACCGGCAACCAAGTTCGTAGCAACCTTCATCGGAGAGACAAACGTATTTGACGGAACGATCAAATCGATCGTAAACGGAAAAGCGGTTATAGGAATTGAAAATGGAGATGTAACAACCTCCGGTTCCGTGACTGAGACAGAGGAAAAGAACACTGGATTTTCAGTTGGTGAATTTGTAACTGTTTCTGTTCGACCGGAAAAGCTTCATTTTTCGGCAGAACCGGTAGAGGGCTTCAGCGTACCGGCACTGGTCAAGGATTATATCTATGTTGGCTCAGTCGTCAAATGTCTGGCGGTTCTTCCAAATGGAAATGAAGTAAAGATGGAACGTCTGGCAGGCGAAGAACTTCCAAAATCCGGTGACAAAGTATTTATCTGCTGGAATCCGGAGGATGCGGTATTGATCCACAGTCTGGATAACAGCTTCTATCAGAGTATGGAAAATATAACACTGGCATAAGGAGGTGTTTGATATGAATAAAAAGAGATTCAGAGAAAAGACACTTCCGGCAACGATCATGGTAGGGCCGGTGACCTTATGGCTGATCCTGTTGGTAGCGGTTCCACTTATCTATATACTGGTCATGAGTTTTTGCAGTATTGATCAGTATTACAATGTAACATTTCAGTTCACATTCGATAATTACAAACATCTGGCGGACAGTTCTTATATTAAGATCTATGTTCAGTCACTTGTGATCGCATTACTTACAACCGTGATCTGTATCGTGCTTGCATATCCGTTTACCTATGTTATTGCAAGGACAAAGAGCAGATCAAAGAATCTGTTATATATGCTGGTTATCATTCCGTTCTGGACGAATTCACTGATCCGTATCTATGGATGGAAGACATTCCTTGGTTCATCCGGCTGGTTGAATACCGTGCTTATGAAGCTGCATCTGATATCAGAGCCATTGAACCTCTTATATAATCAGGGAACTACCGTATTTGGTATGGTGTACTGCCTGTTCCCATTTACGGTACTTCCACTTTATACCGCGATCGGCAAGCTGGATCATACTTTATTGGAGGCTTCCTCTGATCTTGGAGCTAAGGGCTGGCGGACTTTCTTTGAAGTGATCCTGCCACTGACAGCCAGCGGAATCTTTTCCGGCTGTATCATGGTATTTATTCCATGTCTTGGATATTTCTTTGTATCGAATATCTTAGGTGGTGGAAACGCAGATGTTATTGGTAACCTGATCGAGCGTCAGTTCAAGAGTGGAAATAACTGGCCGCTTGGTGCAGCTTTATCCATCATATTAATTGTTATCACATTGATCCTCGTCAAACTGTACCAGAAGACAGGCGGCGATATGGATAGTCTGGGGGTGTAAACGATGAGCAGAAAAGCAAAAGTAAGAACAAAGAGTATTCTTTCAAAGATCTTTTGTTCTCTGATTTATATTGTATTGTTTATGCCGATTGCAGTTGTTGTAGTGAATTCCTTTAATGCAACGACATCAAAACCATATCTGACCTGGAAGGGGTTTACATTTGACTGGTATGTGAAATTGTTTGAAAATCAGTCGCTTCTTACATCCTTTGGCAATACGATGATCATAGCATTGGTCACAACTGTACTTTCAACGATTATAGGTACGCTCGGTGCGATCGGAATGTACAAATATAAATTCAAAGGAAAAGGGATCATAGACGGACTTTTATATATCCCGGTCGTTATTCCTGAGATTGTAATGGGTATATCCTTACTTACGGTATTCGCAAAGGTCTCGATCCCAAGAGGTATGCTTACATTGATCATTGCACATATCACCTTCTGTGTGCCATATGTTATCTTCAATGTCAGGGCAAGATTATCCGGCTATGATATTTCGATTGAAGAAGCAAGTATGGATCTGGGAGCTAACCGCATTCGTACATTCTGGGAGATCACACTTCCGGTTTTAAGACCCGGCATTACAGCCGGTGCATTACTGGCATTTACGTTATCGATTGACGACGTTATCATAAGCTACTTTGTAAATGGTAATACGATGACTTATCCGTTACAGGTTATGGCAAGTATTAAGAGTGGAGTAGCACCTGATGTAAATGCATTATCAGCGCTGATCTTAGCAGGCACGATCATCTTTGTTGTCCTGACTCAGGGCAATCTGTTTAAGAAGAAAAAACAGTAGCTGTATAGAATGAAACAGTAAACAATTTATAGAAGTAACCGAACAAGGTTCAAGAGTAGAAGGGAGACATAATTATGAAGAAAAACAGAAAAAGAGCAGTAAGTATTGCATTATCACTTGTTCTTGCAATGACAGCAGTAAATATCACAGGCTGTGGTAAGAAAGCAGACAGTACAAACGGAGAGTTAAACCTGTTCATCTGGACAGAGTATGTACCGGATGAAGTAATTAAGGATTTTGAAAAAGAATATGGAATTAAAGTAAATGTATCAACATTCTCATCCAATGAGGATATGCTTGCAAAGGTAAAATCAGAGGATGAAGGAACTTATGATATCGTACAGCCGAGTGACTATATGGTAGAATCCATGATCGCTCAGGGAATGCTTGAGAAGTTGGATCAGGATGCACTTACCAATCTGTCAAATATTGGTAGTCAGTATCTGGATCCTGTATATGATCCGGGCAATGTCTACTCCGTTCCTTATCAGGGTGGGGTGGCAGCGATCGCAGTCAACACAGACAAGGTATCAACAGATATTAAGGGATATGCAGATCTCTTTGATCCTTCATTAAAAGGACAGATCGTAGCACTGGATGACTACAGAGCAGTTATCGGTATGACGGAGAGAAGCATGGGACTCAGCATGAATGAAACAGATACAGCAAAGCTTGCCGAGGTTGAAACGAAGCTTCTGACATTAAAGGATAATATCGCAGTATATGACAGTGACAGTCCAAAGTCATCTCTGATCAGCGGAGATTGTAATGTTGGTTACTGCTGGGCTGCTGAAGTAGCGCTTGCTATGGATGAGAACCCATCGATCAAGATTGTATTCCCTGAAGAGGGCGCATATAAATTCATTGATAACTGGGCAATCGCAAAGGGTGCCAAGAACTATGATAATGCAATGAAATTCATCAACTATATGTGTGATCCGGATGTTGCTACAAAGGTTATGGCGGAATACCCATATCTGAATGCGAATGCAACTGCAGTGGAGGCAAATGAAGATTACAGGAACAATGAAGCAAAGAATGTACCGGTTGAGGTATTTGAAAAAGGTGAATTTGTTGGAAATCTTGATACAGATACATTGACTGTTTACAACGATATGTGGAACAAATTAAAGCAGTAATACAAAACGGCAAAAGGCAGACAAAAAAAGTTGATCAGGAGGAGTAAGATATATGGAACCAAAAAAGATGTATATTGATGGTGAGTGGGTAACAGGAAGTATGGAAAAGCCGTTTGACGTTATCAATCCGGCGACCGGAGAAGTGCTCGCGCAGGTCTATGAAAGCAGTGTAGAAGATACCAGACGTGCTATCGCTGCGGCAAAGAAATCATTTTACCAGACAAGAGAGTGGCGTGATATGGATTCCCAGACCAGAAGTGATATGATTCTAAAGATCGCAGATCTGATCGACAAATATGCCGATGAACTGGCAATGCTGGATACTCTGGATAATGGTAAGCCGCTTCGTGAAGCAGAAGGAGATATCAGTGATGGTATTCATTGCTTCCGTTATTACGCAGGTCTTTGCAAGACTCCGCATGGTGGTGTATATGAGGTAAATGATGGATTTGGCAAGATGCATTCATATGAGACCAGAGAGCCGGTCGGTGTCTGTGTGCAGATCACTCCATGGAATTATCCGTTTTTGATGTCTGTCTGGAAGCTGGCTCCTGCACTTGCAGCAGGAAACAGTATCGTGTTTAAACCAAGTCCAAAGGCTCCGCTTTCAACAATCCGGTTATTCGAGATCTTTGAAGAAGCAGGACTTCCGAAGGGCTGCGTCAATCTGTTACAGGGTGATGCTGAGGTCGGAACGGAAATGGGCGAGAATACCGATGTTGATATGATCACATTTACAGGAAGTACCAGAGTCGGTCAGAGCCTGATGAAAGCAGCCGCTACAAATGTGAAGAAGATCGGACTGGAGCTTGGTGGTAAATCACCAAATGTCATTTTCGCAGATGCAGATCTGGATGGCGCTGTAGAGTGGGCAATGATCGGTATTTTCTTCAATCAGGGAGAGGTATGTTCCGCAGGATCCAGAATCATCATAGAAGAAAGCATCCATGATGAGTTTGTTGCCAGATTAAAGAAAAAGGCGGAAGCCATGACGATCGGCAATCCGGTGAACAATCCGGATATCGGACCAGTCATTACGGAAAAGGATATGGAGAAAGTTCTGTCTTACATAAAGAGTGGTATCGAGGAAGGCGCAACACTTGTAACAGGTGGTGAGCGCTATACAGAAGGAGAATGTGCAAAGGGCTACTTTGTACGTCCAACGATCTTTGATAATTGTACTTCGGATATGAAGATCGTCCGTGAGGAGATCTTTGGTCCCGTTGTCAGCATCCAGACCTTTAAGACAGAGGAAGAAGCGATTGCGATGGCAAATGATACTGTATATGGTCTTGCCGGAGCTGTATTTACTTCAGATATAACCAGAGCACATCGTGTGATCAGTGAGCTTCGCGCAGGTATCACATGGATCAACTGCTACAACCCAACCTTCAATGAAGCACCTTGGGGCGGTTATAAGATGAGTGGTATCGGCAGAGAGCTTGGCGTTCATGGTATCGAGGAATATCAGGAGGTCAAGCAGATCAATATTAATCTGAATCCGGGTATCGTAGGCTGGTATGAACACTAGATAAAACAGACCGTTCACTTTCTGAAAAATGAAGGTGGGCGGTTTTTTATTGCTTTTTAATGCGTTTCAAATACCGAATGATTTGGCAAATAACAGAAATAGGGTAGAAAATGATACTTCGATAGAGGTATGACGATGGAATTACAAGTCGGTTATATGAGTTGAATATACTTATATTTAATTATATATAACAGATAAATGGTAGATAAATGGTATAAATTAGTAATTGAAAAAGAGCATGAGATACGATAATATACAGACATAGAAGCAAAGGAGCTTGTGAACAGGTCACAGGCTCCTTTTTTTCAGTTTAAAGATGAATATATTTTAAGGAGGATTTTAATATGAGTTATGAACAGGTAAGTAAGGATTTGGAAAAGGTAATTGGTTATATCCATTCAGATGAATTAACAGATGATGAAAAGAAATTAATGACAGAACAGACATTAGATTATTTTGATAATTATGTAAGCCCGGGCTGGTTAAAATACAGAAAGTCAGTATCTACCAACTCAGCAGTGCTTGAGTGGAAAGATCATGACGGTGTATGTGATGGCTTATATGGTGAAGAATTCATTGACTGTCTTGGTGGTTTCGGTATTTATACATGTGGTCATAGAAATCCGGAGATCCTTGATACCGTAAAGGCACAGCTTGATCATCAGGCGCTTCATTCACAGGAGCTGTTGGATCCGCTTCGTGGATATCTTGCAAAGGCAGTTGCAGATATCACACCGGGTGACCTTCAGTATTGTTTCTTTACAAATGGTGGTGCAGAGGCAGTCGAAATGGCATTGAAGCTTGCCAGAATCGCAACAGGCGGAAGATGGTATATCTCAACCGTTGGTGCATTCCATGGTAAATCAATGGGTGCAATCTCAATGGGTGGTAAGAATACATACAGAGTTCCATATACACCTATGGTACAGCAGGTACAGCATGTAGAATATGGTAATGCAGAGGATGCAAGAAAGGCAATCCGTAACCTGATCGCTGTTGGTGAAAAGGTTGCAGCCATGATCGTTGAACCAATTCAGGGCGAGGCTGGTGTTATCGTTCCACCGGAAGGATATCTGACAGAGTTAAGACAGATCTGTGATGAGTATGGTGTAGCGTTGATCTTTGATGAGATCCAGACAGGTATGGGTCGTACCGGTACAATGTGGAGATGCGAAGCAGAAGGCGTAACACCGGATATCATGACATTCGGTAAAGCATTTGGTGGTGGTATCATGCCAATCACAGGTATTATCTGTAAGCCATCCATGTGGGTACAGCAGTTGATCGACAACCCATGGTTACTTGGTTCTCCTACATTTGGTGGTAACCCTGTATGTTGTTCGGCAGCGATCGCAACGATCAAATACATGATCGACAATGATATTCCAGGACAGTGTGCAAGCAAAGGTAAGATCTTAAAGGCAGGACTTGAAAGTCTGAAGGCAAAATATCCTGAGATCATCGATGATGTCAGAGGCGTAGGTCTGATGCTTGCTGTTGAGTTCGTTACATCTGATATCGGTTACAGCATCGCAAAGGGCTTGTTCTCAAGAGGTGTTATGACGGCCGGAACACTTGTAAACTCCAAGTGTATCCGTTTCGAGCCGACAGCGGTTATTACAGAGGAACAGATCGCAGCCGTTATCGAGCGTATGGATGCGGCACTTGCTGATACGAAGAAAGAATATAATCTGTAAATTCATCGGTATATTATGATGGAAAATCATCTGACCATAGTATAGGCAATGATTTTTCGGATGAATAGAATGTGCAAAGTACATATAAGACTACCGTTTATTCGGATACAGATTTGATCGTCAGTTGAAACTGCTATGATCAGACTGCCGGATGGACGGTAGTTTTGTTTTATAGAAATATTTATCCTGTAAAGCAATTTTGTTCTGGGGTAAAAGAGTCGAAGCGGCTCTTTGTATTTATACATAAATAGGGTATAATAAAGCTATTCATTCTATATGGGGAGGTATATACAGATGAGAAAATTAAAGATTACATTTAACGCGCCGGTGACGCTGGGCTTTGTATTCATTTGTTTTGTTGTAACGCTGCTTGGGGTACTGACCGGTGGCGGAAGTACCCGGTTATTATTTATGACATATCATTCATCGCTTACAAATCCACTCACATATCTGCGATTCTTTACACATGTATTCGGGCATGCAGGATGGAGTCATTTTATCGGAAATGCCTCCTATCTGTTATTGCTTGGACCGATGTTAGAAGAAAAATATGGTTCGAAAGAAATGTTGGAAGTGATCGGTGTAACAGCACTTGCGACCGGTATTGTGAATTACATCTTTTTCTGGAATGTAGCACTTTGTGGAGCGAGTGGTGTCGTATTTGCATTTATCGTGCTGGCGTCCTTTACCGGATTCCGAGCAGGCGAAATTCCGTTATCCTTTATTCTGGTTGCGATCATCTTTATCGGACAGCAGGTATATGAAGGTATCGCAGTACAGGACAATATCTCGAATATGGCACATATCGTTGGCGGTATTGTGGGTGCAGTTGTCGGATATAATCTGAACCGGAAATAAACGGTGTGATATTTGCAAGGGAGGACTTCTCAAATGAATCGAACATGTGAAATACATGACACCATATTGCAGGATGATCTGAAATTGAGAGAAAGACCGCTTAAGGTTCTGGTGGCTGTTGATTCTTTTAAGGGCAGTATGACATCTGTTCAGGCAGGCATGGCGGTTAAAAAAGGTCTGGAGAAAAATTATAAGAATTGTGAGATCGAAGTGGTTCCGGTTGCAGATGGCGGAGAGGGAACCATGGATGCGATCGCCTATGGAAAATCGAACATGAAACGTCATACAGTTAATGTAACAGGACCGCTTGGACAGGTCGTAAAGGCTTCTTATATCAGTTATGATGAAGCAGGAGAAAAAGTAGCATTGATCGAGATGGCAGAGGCAGCAGGACTTCCGCTTGTACCGGAGTCAGCCAGAAATCCGATGCATACAACTACATATGGAGTAGGCGAGATGATAAAGGATGCCATGCTGCATGGATGCCGGAGCTTTATTATAGGGATTGGCGGAAGCGCAACAAATGATGCCGGGATCGGAATGCTTCAGGCACTTGGATGCCATTTTCTTGACGAACATGGAAACGAAGTTTGCTATGGAGCAGAAGGACTTTCAAAAGTATGCGAGATTTACACAGAGGATATGTTACCGGAGCTTTCAGCATGTTCATTTCAGATTGCCTGTGACGTTACAAATCCGTTGGTTGGCGAGAATGGATGCAGCTATATCTTTGCACCGCAAAAGGGAGCAGATGCTCAGATGGTAGAGAACATGGAGAAATCCATGGTGCGTTATGCAGATCTGGTGGAACAGCAGAACTGGTCAGGCTGTAAGCAGGATAAAGTGCAAATGAATACAGACCCGGAGAAATGTCAGATGGACAGCATAATAAATCGTATGACACCGGGAGCAGGTGCAGCAGGCGGCCTAGGATATGCATTTCTGATGTTCCTGCATGCAAGATTACGACCGGGAATTGATATAGTATTTGATGAGATCCGTTTAAAAGAAAGAATAAAAAATGTCGATCTGGTTATTACCGGAGAGGGCAGGATGGATGCACAGACGTTAATGGGAAAAACACCGGCGGGCGTAGCGAAACTTGCAAAAGCACAGCAGAAAAAAGTGGTTGCATTTGCAGGCTGCTTCGGGGAAGGCATCGAACAATGTATGGAGAGCGGCTTGTTTGATGCGTGTTATTCCATAACCGACGGACTGTCCGAAGAGGAACGAGGGAGAGCCATGCAGACAGAATGTGCCATGCAGAATATGGAACGAGCTGTGAGAGAGAAACTATAGCAAATAAGAAAGCCTGAATAGAGCAGTAAACTCTATTTGGGCTTTTTATGTAAGAACATTTAAAAGTCATATCACACTGTTAATATAGGCGTAAGGAGGTAAGAAATATGACATATCAGATACTGATGATTGAAGATGATGAACAGATCTGCGAAGTGGTGAAAGATTACTTTACCAGAGAAAGTGAAAATGAGATCGTGGTACGGACGGCACAGAACGGACAGGACGGGCTGGATTTATTTGAGACGGAACGGGTGGATCTTGTATTGTTAGACATCATGCTTCCGGGAATGGACGGCTTTGCGATCTGCCGGGAGATGCGCAGGACGAGCATGGTTCCGATCCTGTTTTTAACAGCCAGAAGTTCCGAACGGGATATCCTGCTTGGCTATGATCTCGGCTGTGACGATTATATCATCAAACCATTTTCTCTTGTGACCTTATATGCGAAATGCAAGGCACTGATCAGACGGTCAAAGGATCTCAGCAGAACCGGAGAGTTGGTCTGTGGCAGGATACATATGAAGCCATCGGAGTATAGAGTCCTTGTGGATTCTCAGGAAATAGAACTTGCGCCAAAAGAGTTTGCATTGTTGCGGATGTTGCTTGAGAACAAAAATAAGACTGTGGCAAGAGAACGGCTGCTGATCGGTGTATGGGGTTATGATTATGAAGGCAGTGATCGTTGTGTGGATAATCACATTCGAAAGATTCGAAAACATCTTGGAAGTGCAGGAAAGCAGATTAAAACAGTGATAGGAAATGGATATCAGATACGGGGTGACGACGATGAAAAAGAACAAAAAGAATGATAAAAAAAGAAATGCATTATTGTCGGAGCGGCAGAAAAGAAAAAGACAAAAGATAAAAAGAAAATGGATATGGATTTCATCTGGCATTATAGCAGTCAGCATAATATTGTATCTGCTGGTGATCGGTTATTACAGAAATCAGGTCAATCTGGAATTAAAAGAATATTTTCAGGTATCAACAAATAGTGTCAGTGCAGGTTTGGCTGAATGTCAGGAAGATATTGCAGGTATGACAGATATAGAGGAAGCCCGTAATAGAATACAGGAGATCTTTGCGGAGGAAAATACACCATATTTTTTGACAGCAGTTTACAGGCGGCATTTGGAAAGCTCAGATGCAGTAGACAATATAGAAGAAAAAGACGGTGTAAATGCTGCAGATGAAAATCAAGAAACAGAAACTACGAAGCATACAGACGAAAATGATACAGAAAAATTAGAACAACAGGTACAGGATATAGAGGATGATATGGAGCAGATGCAGTCCGAAGTACAGATGCATTCACCGATTATGCCTTCTTTCCGACAGGTGGTTCAAAATGCTGATGCAGGGGAATTTGCATGGAGTCTTCATGGCAGAGTAGATAATGCCAATCAGTATAGTAAGACGAGCAGGTATTTGCTGGCTAAGATGGAGACTTATGGAGCACATCCGGCAGATATAACAGAGAGTATAAGTGGTTGTTTGGGTGGAAACTATTATTTTAAAAGTCAGTATGTCGTTTTTGACAATGATATATATTATATCGTATCCGCTATGTATGCAGATCCATTTGGCTGGCATACAGAAGGCATCTGGTTATTTTATGGAGGGCTTGCAGTTGTATTTCTCATTATAATTGCAACGATCTTGACTGCGTTTATATCCTGTAGACGGACATTTTCACAGATGGAAGATGCAGAGAGAAAAGAAACGGTTATTACAGCACTTGCACATGATGTAAAAAGTCCATTGATGGCAATTTCCGGGTATGCAGAGAATCTGAAACAGTTAAACCAGACAGGAGAGTGCCGGCATTACATAGATGTTATTTTGGAAAATACATCTTACATGAATGAACTTTTATGCCAGTTAAGCGAGTATATCAAGCTTGGTAAAATGGAAGCGTTACAGACAGAGTCTGTAAGCATCGAACAGATATGGGAGCCGTTACAGGAACGGTATCAGAATCTTCTGGATGAAAAAGGTCTGGAGGTAAGAATGTCAGGAAACTGTACGGTAAAAGGTGATCCGCTGATGCTTTCCCATATGTTAGAGAATCTGTTTGTAAATGCAATTAAGTATTCACTGAAAGGAAGTGTGATCCGGCTGGTATTAAAGGAAGATCATCTGATCCTTAGCAATCCGATGGAACAGCCGATTACAACCGATCCGGAGGAGTTATGGAAGCCATTTGTAAAGGGAGACGAAGCAAGAACCGGCAGAAGCGGAAGCGGAATCGGATTGAGCATCGTGCAGGAGATCATGCAGATATTTGGCTACCACGGAAGTTTAAAAACAGAAGACGGTGAATTTGAAATAATGATTTATTTTTAAATAGAGAGTAGAAATTTTAAATAGTAGATTGACAGTGGTCTTACTATTAGGTAACAAGCCTATCCACTCTGTGTAACTTCAAACTAACCTCGATCAAGTCGAGCTAAGGTCTCAGTTACGAATGTCGGTACTTGGGCAGCGTATTTTGCTGCCTTATGTACCGCTACATGAGGATAGAATGAGAATGTCTTGTGTAATAATAGGTAAGACCACTGTCAATCTGTTTTGTATAGTTTACAGTTAGAATACGCCAGAATCGCATTGCAAACACATGGAAAATAGGCTATATTTATGGGTGGTACTGTTAGTTCCATGTAACAGGAAGTAAGAGGAAATTTGTATGAATGAAAACGAGATTTCAGAGATGATCGAGCTTGCGATGCAGGCAAGAACAAAGGCATATGCGCCATATTCGAATTTTCAGGTGGGAGCCTGTGTAAAGATGGAGAATGGAAGTTATTATACAGGATGCAACATAGAGAATGCTTCCTATGGGGCAACAAACTGTGCGGAACGGACGGCTGTTTTTAAGGCAGTCAGTGAAGGGTGCAGAAAGCTGTCTGCGATCGCGATCGTTGGCGGACTAAAGAACGGAGAATGTGACTATACTTATCCATGTGGGATATGCAGACAGGTCATTGCCGAATTTGCCGAACAAGGCTGCGTGATCGTTGTAGCAAAGAACAAACAGGAATATAGGATGTATTCGGTAGAAGAGCTGCTTCCGGAGACATTTCATTTGAATAAAGAAGAATAAAGGAGACATCAGATTGAGAGACTTAAAAGAATTAACAGGGTATGACATCATAACAGAAGAAAAGATCCCTGAAGTAAATGGAACAGGTTATATCTTAAGCCACAAGAAGACAAAGGCCAGAGTGCTTGTAATTGCTAATGATGATGAGAACAAGGTGTTTAATATCGGATTCCGGACACCGCCGTATGATGATTCCGGTATTCCGCATATTCTGGAACATTCGGTATTATGCGGTTCCAGAAAATATCCGGTAAAAGACCCGTTTGTAGAACTGGCAAAGGGTTCATTAAATACGTTTTTAAATGCAATGACATATTCTGATAAGACGGTATATCCGATTGCAAGCTGTAACGAAAAGGATTTTGAAAATCTTATGGATGTCTATCTGGATGCGGTATTCTATCCGAATATTTATGAACATACAGAGATCATGCGTCAGGAAGGCTGGCATTATGAACTTGAAACTGTAGAAGGGGAACTGATCTATAATGGTGTTGTGTTTAATGAGATGAAGGGTGCATTTTCATCTCCGGAACAGCAGATGTATTCAAAGATTGAAAAACTTCTTCTTGCTGACACACCATACAAGAATGAATCCGGTGGTGATCCTGCAGCGATTCCAACATTAAGTCAGGAACGTTTTCTTGATTTTCACAGAAAGTATTATCATCCGTCAAACAGTTATATTTATCTGTATGGTGATCTTGATATGTATAAGGAATTGGACTATATCGATAAGGAGTATCTCTCGAGCTTTGATTATAGAGAGATTGATTCTACGATCGCTGTGCAGACAGCCTATGAACAGATGAAGGATGAGAGCTGCTTTTATTCGATCGCAGAAAATGAGAGCGAAGAAAATCAGACATTTTTAACCTATAATATGGTAGTTGGCAGCAGCCTTGATAAGAAGCAGTCCGTTGCCATGAATATACTGGAATACGCAATTATGGACGCTCCGGGCGCACCATTGAAGAAAGCATTAGTAGATGCAGGGATCGGAGAGGATGTCTTTGCTTCCTTTGATGATGGGATCCGGCAGACAATCTTTTCAATCGTAGCAAGAAATGCAAATATGTCCGATAAGGAACGTTTTGTGTCTGTGATCAGGGATACACTGACCGATCTTTCCGGGCATGGAGAAGAAGGAAAGGCGATCGATCGGACTTCGATTGAGGCTGCGATCAATAATTTTGAGTTTAAACATAAGGAAGCAAACTTCGGCAGATTTCCGAAGGGGCTTATGATGGGTCTGGATGCATTTAATACATGGCTGTATGATGATGCATCTGCACTTGAAATGTTTAAGTTAAATGAAGTATATGATGAATTGAAAGAAAGTCTGAAAACCGGATATTTTGAAGAACTGATCTGGGAAAAGCTGGTTCAGAATACCTTTGGTATGATTTTTGTTATGAAGCCGAAGAAGGGGCTTGATAAGGAGAATGATGCAGCAGAGAAGCAGAAGCTTGCAGACTATAAGGCCTCTCTTACGGAAAATGAGCTTGAACAGGTTGTATCAGATACAAAGGAATTAAAATTATATCAGGAGACACCATCTCCGGCAGAGGATATGGAGAAGGTTCCGTTGCTTAATATTTCTGATATCAGAAAAGAGATCCATCCGTTAAAGAACCGTGAGGACAGCATTTATGGTATGCCATTAATAAGTCATGATATCTTTACTAACGGAATTGGTTATCTGGAGTTTATATTTGATATCAATGATCTGGATGCAGAGTTTGTTCCATATGTAGAGCTGCTCACCAGCATTTTCAAATATGTGGATACAGAGCATTACACATATAGTGAACTGTCCAATCAGATCAATTTCCATACCGGTGGTATCGGATTTTCTACAGGAGCCATGTATAAGGATGGCGGGAAGGATCATCTTTCATTCTTCTCCGTTAAGACAAAGGCCATGTATGACAAGCTTGGAGAAGGTCTGAAGCTGATCGAGGAGATCCTGTTCACATCGAAGCTTTCGGATAAGAAGAGATTGAAAGAGATTATATCGGAAGAAAAGGCCGGACTTAAGACTGATCTGATATCCTCAGGGCATATCACATCTGCAACACGCGCGATGTCTTATGTCTCAGATGTGATGGCATTTAAGGATATGACAGAGGGAATCGGATATTATGATTTCTTACAGGAGTTGGATCAGGATTTTGAGCAGAATGCAGATGTGATCATTGAGAAGCTGCAGACAACGCTTGCCGAGATCCTTAGAAAAGGAGCGGTAACAATCTCTTATACCGGTGACAATGATATCAAGGAATTATTGGGCGCAGATATTGAAGCGTTTGCAAGAAAGTTGTCGACCAGACCTGCTTTTGCAGAAAAACGTGTGATGAAAAAAGCTGTTAAGAACGAAGCCTTTAAGACAGCAAGCCAGGTACAGTATGCGGCTCTCGCAGGAAATTATAAAGAAAAAGGATTTGAATATACCGGAGCACTGGAAGTCCTACAGGTGATCTTCTCCTATGGATATCTCTGGGAGAATATCCGTGTAAAGGGTGGGGCATATGGAGCTATGTGTTCATTTGCCAGATCAGGAATGGGATATTTTACATCCTACAGAGATCCGAACCTGATGGAGACATATGATATCTATAAGAAGGCAGCAGACTATGTAGCAGGCTTTGATGCAAGCGACAGAGATATGACCAAATATTTGATTGGTGCGATCGCAAAGTTAGATTCTCCAATGACACCATCAGCAGAAGGAGCATTCAGCCAGACCTGTTACTTTGCAGGTATTACAGATGAGCAGCTTCAGAAAGAACGTGATCAGGTACTTACTGCAAATGTAGAAACGATCCGTTCATTGGCACCTGTGATCCGGGCGATCACAGACGACGGGGTTATCTGTGCGATCGGTGGGGAAGATAAGATCGAACAGAATCGGGCAAAGTTTAAAGAAGTAAAAGATCTATAGTTTTTACAGAAGTAACGAAAGAAGATATAAGTATATAGATTTGTAAATAGTTCTCCGGCAGGTTACAGGATTCTGTGCCGAATGGAGAACATGAATACATACAGAGTATGGAAGGAGAAGTATGAACGATACATACAAATCAGGATTTGTTGCGATCATAGGAAGACCAAATGTAGGTAAATCCACACTGATGAATCAGTTGATCGGACAGAAGATCGCGATAACGAGCAGTAAGGCGCAGACAACAAGAAACCGTATTCAGACCGTGTATACCTCGGATGAAGGACAGATTGTTTTCCTCGATACACCTGGAATCAACAGGGCCAAGAACAAGCTTGGTGAATATATGTTAAAGGTGGCAGAGGGAACATTAAATGAAGTAGATGTCGTTATGTGGATCGTTGAAGCAACGACATTTATCGGAGCAGGAGAACGGTATATCATTGAACAGTTAGAACGAGTTAAGACCCCGATCATCATTGTGGTAAATAAGATCGATGCGGTAAGTGAAGAAGAAGTATTCAAGGCAATCTCGACCTATAAGGATGCCTGCAGTCATGCGGAGATCGTTCCGGTATCGGCATTAAAGGGAAAGAACAAAGATGAACTGATAAAGACGCTGTTCAAATACCTTCCATACGGACCACAGTTCTATGATGAAGACACGATCACCGATCAGCCGGAGCGACAGATCGTATCCGAACTGATCCGGGAGCAGGCTTTAAGACTTCTGGATAAAGAGATTCCACACGGAATCGCGGTTGTTATTGATTCGATGAAGGAACGTCCGAATGGACGGCTTATGGATATAGATGCAACAATCATCTGTGAGAGGGATTCCCATAAGGGTATTATTATCGGAAAACAGGGCGCAATGCTGAAGAAGATCGGCAGCAATGCAAGGTATGGCATTGAACAGCTATTAGATACACATGTGAATCTGAAGCTTTGGGTAAAGGTGAAGAAGGATTGGCGGGATACCGATACCCTTCTTCGAAATTATGGTTATAAGATGGATGAATCATGAAGGATGAGATAGTATTAAACGGAATCGTGCTTTCCTCCGGCCTTCAGGGAGAATATGACAGACGGCTTGTTATACTGACCAGAGAGCAGGGGAAGATCACAGCATTTGCAAAGGGAGTCCGACGACCAAGCAGCCAGTTGATCTCAAAGACGCAGCTGTTTGTCATGGGAGCATTTACTGTATATCCGGGAAGAAATGCATATACATTAATCAACGTAGATGCAAAGGAATATTTTCATGAACTGACCTTTGATATGAACAAATACTGTTACGGATCTTACTTTTGTGAGATGATGTCATATTTTACAAGAGAAGGCGACCGGTCGGCAGATTATCTGAATCTGCTGTTTGTTAGTCTGAATGCATTAAAAAAAGGACTGCTGCCGGTGAAACTGATCCGTTGTGTATATGAATTGAAGATCATGGATATCTTTGGACAGGGACTGCAGAGTTTTCACTGCCCGGTCTGTGGAAGCGACAAGCTGACACGGATATTTGATCCCTTATCCGGTGGAATCCTGTGTGAGAACTGCCGGAGCAAGGCTAAGAAAAGCATTCATATATCAGAAGATGCAAGATATGTGCTTCAGTATATTAATGGAGCGACGCTTGGAAATCTGTATAATTTCACGGTTTCAGACAGTGTGCTGGAAGAACTTATGATGATCACAAAGGAATTTCTGGCGGTATATGTAGACCGGAAATTCAATTCTGTAGAAATAATTGAATCCCTGTCTTGAAAAAAACAGGGAGAGAAGGTACAATAACGTACAAATAAAAGATGAAATATAAATGGAGGACATTATGGAAAAGACATTAGACAAGATCGTTGCTTTAGCAAAGAACAGAGGTTTTGTATATCCGGGTTCAGAGATTTATGGTGGACTTGCAAATACATGGGATTACGGTAACCTTGGTGTTGAGTTAAAGAACAATGTAAAAAAGGCTTGGTGGAAAAAGTTCATACAGGAGAATCCATATAATGTAGGTGTTGACTGTGCGATCCTGATGAACCCACAGACATGGGTAGCATCCGGACATCTTGGCGGTTTTGCAGATCCTTTGATGGACTGTAAAGAGTGCCATGAAAGATTCCGTGCAGACAAGCTGATCGAAGACTACATGGCAGAGAATAACATGGAGATCGAAGGTTCCGTTGATGGCTGGTCAAATGAAGAAATGGAGAGCTTTATCGAAGAAAAGAATATCTGCTGTCCTTCATGCGGAAAACATAATTTTACAGGTATCAGACAGTTCAACCTGATGTTCAAGACATTCCAGGGTGTAACAGAGGATGCAAAGAATACAGTATATTTAAGACCTGAGACAGCACAGGGTATCTTTGTAAATTTCAAGAATGTACAGAGAACATCCAGAAAGAAGATCCCGTTTGGTATCGGTCAGATCGGTAAGTCATTCCGTAACGAGATCACACCTGGTAACTTCACATTCCGTACCAGAGAGTTTGAGCAGATGGAGCTGGAATTCTTCTGTGAACCGGGAACAGACCTTGAATGGTTTGATTACTGGAGAAGCTTCTGTATCAACTGGCTAAAAGACCTTGGTATCAAGGATGAAGAGATGCGTGCCCGTGATCATTCACCGGAAGAGCTTTGCTTCTACAGCAAGGGTACAACAGATATAGAGTTCTTATTCCCATTTGGATGGGGCGAGCTTTGGGGTATCGCAGACAGAACGGATTATGATCTGACTCAGCATCAGACTGTATCCGGCGAACCAATGGATTATTTTGATGATGAGAAGAAAGAGAAATACATTCCATATGTTATCGAACCATCACTTGGTGCTGATCGTGTAACACTTGCATTCCTTTGTGCTGCATATGATGAAGAAAATATCGGAACAGAGGAGAAGCCGGATGTAAGAACTGTATTACATTTCCATCCTGCACTTGCACCTGTTAAGATCGGTGTCCTTCCACTGAGCAAGAAACTCGGCGAGGAAGCAGAAAAGGTATATGCTGAATTATGCAAATACTACAACTGTGAATACGACGACAGAGGAAATATCGGTAAGCGTTACAGAAGACAGGATGAGATCGGAACTCCGTTCTGTGTAACTTATGATTTTGATTCAGAAGAAGATGGTGCTGTAACAGTCCGTGACAGAGATACCATGGAGCAGGAAAGAGTAAAGATCGAAGATCTGAAGGCATATTTTGAGAAGAAATTCGAATATTAATCAGATGAAATGAATCAATATCTCGGATTAGAGTGCCCGGTTGATCGAATCTGAAAAATAAAAGGGACATTTGTCGGAAAAGAACATTATCCGGCGGATGTCTCTTTCTTTTTGAAAAAGATTCCGGAATATGCGGTTAAAAAGAGAAAAAAATTGAAAAAAGTGGTTTAATATTATTAGGTCATATGATATAATCACGTCAGAGTGGTGGGAAAATTCTGCCCTAAAGCAGGCTTTTTTCAGCATATATTTAATTAGATACGTAGGAGGTAATAAACAAATGGCAAACAAGTGGGTTTATATGTTTAGCGAAGGCGACATGACCATGCGTAATCTTCTCGGTGGTAAGGGTGCAAACCTTGCAGAGATGACAACAATTGGTCTTCCAGTTCCACAGGGTTTCACAATCACAACAGAGGCTTGTACTCAGTACTATGAAGATGGTCGTAAGATCAACGACGAGATCATGGCACAGGCTATGGAAGGTGTTAAGAAGATGGAGGAGATCAACGGCAAGAAGTTCGGAGATCTTGAGAATCCATTATTAGTATCAGTTCGTTCAGGTGCTAGAGCATCTATGCCGGGTATGATGGATACAATCCTTAACCTTGGTTTAAATGACGAAGTTGTTGCTGCAATGATCGCACACAACCCAGATCCAGCATTCGAGCGTTTCGTATATGATTCTTACAGACGTTTCATTCAGATGTTCTCAGACGTTGTTATGGAAGTTGGTAAGAAGTACTTTGAGCAGCTCATCGATAAGATGAAAGAAGAGAAGGGTGTTAAGTTCGACGTAGAACTTACAGCAGCTGATCTTAAGACTCTTGCAGAGCAGTTCAAGGCTGAATACAAGAACCAGTTAGGAACAGATTTCCCTTCAGACCCAGTTGAGCAGTTAAAGTTAGCTATCGAAGCTGTATTCCGTTCATGGGACAACCCACGTGCAAACGTATACAGAAGAGATAACGATATCCCTTATTCATGGGGTACAGCAGTTAACGTAATGCCTATGGTATTCGGTAACTTAAATAATGAATCCGGTACAGGTGTTGCATTTACTCGTGACCCTGCAACAGGTGAGAAGAAGCTTATGGGTGAGTTCCTTATCAATGCACAGGGCGAAGACGTAGTTGCCGGTGTTCGTACACCAATGCCAATCGCTCAGATGGAGCAGGAATTCCCAGAAGCATATGCAGAATTCCTTAAGGTATGTGAGACTCTTGAGAATCACTACCATGATATGCAGGATATGGAGTTCACAGTTGAGAACAAGAAGCTGTACATGTTACAGTGTCGTAATGGTAAGAGAACAGCTCAGGCAGCTCTCCAGATCGCTTGTGACCTTGTTGATGAAGGACATAAGACAGAGGAAGAAGCAGTTGCTATGATCGATCCTCGTAACCTTGATACACTTCTTCACCCACAGTTTGATGCAGCAGCTCTTAAGGCAGCTACACCAATGGGCAAAGGTCTTGGTGCTTCACCAGGTGCTGCTTGTGGTAAGATCGTATTTACTGCTGACGATGCAGAAGCATGGGCAGCTAAGGGCGAGAAGGTTGTTCTTGTACGTCTTGAGACATCACCAGAAGATATCACAGGTATGAAGTCCGCACAGGGTATCTTAACAGTTCGTGGTGGTATGACATCACATGCTGCTGTAGTTGCGCGTGGTATGGGTACTTGCTGTGTATCAGGTTGTGGCGATATCATCATGGATGAAGAGAACAAGAAGTTCACACTTGCCGGCAAAGAGTTCCATGAGGGAGATTTCATCTCAATCGATGGTACAACAGGTAACATTTACGATGGAGTTATCAAGACAGTTGATGCTTCAATCGCAGGTACATTCGGTCGTGTTATGGCATGGGCTGATAAGTACAGAACACTTAAGGTTAGAACAAATGCTGATACACCGGCAGATGCTAAGAAGGCTCGTGAGCTTGGTGCAGAAGGTATCGGTCTTTGCCGTACAGAGCATATGTTCTTTGATCCAGAAAGAATCGCAGCATTCCGTGAGATGATCTGCTCAGATACAGTAGAAGAAAGAGAAGAAGCTCTTGATAAGATCCTTCCATATCAGCAGGGAGATTTCAAGGCTCTTTACGAAGCACTTGAAGGTAACCCGGTTACTATCAGATTCCTGGATCCACCTCTTCATGAGTTCGTTCCTACAGAGGAAGCTGATATTGAGAAGCTTGCAAAGGCTAAGAATAAGTCAGTAGAAGAGATCAAGGCACTCTGCAACTCACTTCATGAGTTTAACCCTATGATGGGTCACAGAGGATGTCGTCTTGCTGTAACATATCCAGAAATCGCTAAGATGCAGACAAAGGCTGTTATTCGTGCAGCTATCGAAGTTCAGAAAGAGCATCCAGATTGGAATGTTGAGCCAGAAATCATGATCCCACTTGTATGTGAAGTTAAAGAGCTTAAGTACGTTAAGAAGGTAGTAGTTGAGACAGCTGATGCTGAGATCGCTGCTGCAGGCGCAGATCTTAAGTATGAAGTTGGTACAATGATCGAGATCCCAAGAGCTGCTCTTACAGCTGATGAGATCGCTAAGGAAGCTGACTTCTTCTGCTTCGGTACTAACGACCTTACACAGATGACATTTGGTTTCTCAAGAGATGATGCAGGTAAGTTCTTAAATGCTTACTATGATGCTAAGATCTTCGAGAATGATCCATTTGCTAAGCTTGACCAGACTGGTGTTGGTAAGCTCATGGATATGGCTGTTAAACTTGGCAAGCCGGTTAATCCAAAGCTTCATATCGGTATCTGTGGTGAGCACGGTGGAGATCCTTCATCCGTTGAATTCTGCCACAAGATCGGTCTTGATTATGTATCATGTTCACCATTCCGTGTACCTATCGCTAGACTTGCTGCTGCTCAGGCTGCAATCGCTAACAATGCAGGAAAGTAGATTACAGCTATATGTACTTCACGGAATTTCTGATTACCAGAGCTGATGTTAATGATTTCATGACACATCGTCCGGAGTACACGAAAGCGAACCGTTTTAAGGATTTCGTTTGTAAAATCTATCTTTGATAATTAGGGGAAAATTCCAAATATTGGGTTTTCCCCTTTTTTATTGGGCTTTCTAAGGATTCTATCTCTTACTAAGAGGTAGAGTCCTTTTATTTTATACAAAATTCCTAAAGGAGGTTCGAGGTTATGAACAACACATGGTATTTGAATCAGTAGATCACAGGACATTTTACAGAGAAAAATTAGCGAGAGCGAGATACAGAGACAGTTATCACAAGTCACTCATTTATATCCTTGGCATATCTGAGGACACGAGACGGCATTGCGATGAAATCTATGTGAAGAAAGTACTGAATTTATGGTATGTTAGATTGTCATTTAACTTTTTATTATGGCTTATAAGGAAACAAAGAGCAATACCTTCTACTGCAAAGCATTTGATTTAGGATGGTATGGGTGATATAATCTGAAATGTAAATATTTTGTTTAGTTATAGGGGATTGATGGGAGTGCTTAGAGTAGGAATTTGTGATGATGGGTCGGCAATCTGTTCGGAAATTGAAAGGATCGTTAAAGAATATGGGAAGAAGCATGACTTGAGACTTGATACAGAGATGTGGAGTACGGGAGAGGCACTGGTGGATTATCTTGAGGATGGAAATGCGATTGATTTATTATTCTTGGATATTGATTTGATTACGACCAGCGGTGTAGATATAGGACAGTATATTCGGCATAGACTGAATAATTATAGCATGAAGATTGTGTTTATATCTGCAAATACAACATATGCAATGAGCCTGTTTGATATAATGCCGATGAATTTTCTTGTGAAGCCGCTTGTAAAATCTAAGGTAGAGGAATGTCTTGATTTGGCTGTTATGTTTCTCGTAAAAGAAGAGAAGGTGTTTCAATGTAAAGTGGCTGGTAAAACTCATTATATACCATTTAGATCTATCCTTTATTTTGAAAGTGATGGCAGAAAAATCAGACTTGTCACGGAGAAAAAACAAAAAAATGGTGGCTTAGATACAAAAGTGGATGTGTATGAATATTACAGAAAGATAAAAGAGGTTGCTCAGGAAATTCTGTCGGACGAATCTTTCTTGCAAGTTCATAGGTCTTATATCGTCCAGATTGCTTACATACAAAAATATGAATATACACAGATACTAATGATGGACGGTACACAGATCCCTGTTAGTCAAAATTTTCGGAAAGAAGTACGGAGCAAGATGCTGGAGAGGGGATGAAGAAAAATGTACACGGCAGTATATTTAATGTGCAACATGTTCAGAATATATCTGATTAAGCATCTTACAGACATGTTTTTTCAGGGAGAGAATCCGGATAAGAAACATGTTGTAGGAGTATGTATTGTTTTTTATGCGGTAAACAGCGCGTTGTTTATCTGTCTTAATATATCATTGATTAATCTTATATGTAATGTTCTCGGCATAGGTGCGCTCGTGTGCGTGTATTCCAGAAACAGAAAATATGTGATTTTTATTATTGTAATACTTACTATTGTGTGCATGGGCTGTGATATGCTTGCTACAAGTCTGCTGACTCCGGCATACAAATCAGGAGATGCACTGGATATGCTGACATTCGTCATGGTCGATATGATTATGTTTGTGTTTATGTGTCTTCTGAGAAGGATAATGCAGAGCCGGAATGAGCAACAGATAGTGCCGAGCGTGGCTCTGATAATTGTGCCGATTATCAGTATATGTATACTTTTGTATATGGCTTACATGAAGCATTATATATCAGGCGACTTTATAGCAGTAGGATTGGGACTTTTATGTATAAATTTCTTGGTGCTGTATTTGTATAATATGCTTCTTGAATCCGCTCAGGAAAAATATGAGAACCAAATTCTCAGGCAGTATGTCAAGGAATATTCAAACCAGTTGGACATTATTCTTGAATCAGAACAAAAAGTAAGACGCATGCGCCATGATATCAGGAATCATTTGTCAGAGATACAGCTTCTGACCATGCAGAATAAGCGCGATGAGGTTTTAAAATACATAGAAAGCATGACGGACTATATGCAGAATTCAAGGGCAATTTCAGAATCTGGCAATATTGAGACAGACAGCCTTTTGAATTATATGCTTGGGTTGGCAAAGAAGGACGGAATTCATGTTGAAACGGACATATGTCTGCCGGAAGAATTGCGTAATTCGTTTGAGTTCAACATTGTTCTGGGCAATCTGCTTGACAATGCAGTCAGGGCGGCAAAGTCCAGTGAAGAAAAATACCTCTATGTTAGAATCAATATGGACAAAGGGACATTGAGGATTCTGGTAAAGAACAGCTACAGCGGTAAACTGCGTAAATCAGGGAGACATTTCCTTACCACCAAAGATGATTCGTATAATCATGGCATGGGTTTACAGAGTGTACAGGATGTTGTGAATCAAAATAATGGTGAGATACAGTTTGAAGCTACTGAAAATACTTTCATAGTCAGAGTTATATTGTTCAATTAACAATGATGTCTGCCAAGCTGCTTGGGGTTATGCCTGCAGCTTCTCTTAATTTCTTGATACGCTCAGGTATGTCAATGACTATTTTGTTTCTATAAAAGGTATGATTATGCTGTGTAAGGTTTCATGTCATTTCCTAGTATATTCTGTTAATTGTTTTCTTTTGAATTCTCCGTAGAAAAATAATGGACGAGACGGAGAATAATATCTACGCCTTCTGGACTTACTCCTGATATTTCAATTAGCTGCAATTCATTTCTTCCAAGTAAATAGTCTGTAGATACATGAAAAAAATCAGCCAAATCAACAAGAGTGTCTATAGAGGGTTTTGATGTACCCATTTCCCATGCGTTTACTGCTGAGCGAGATATGTTAAGTGCGCTTGCCAAATTACTCTGGGTTATACCGATGACTTCTCTCAATTCCCTGATACGTTCAGATATGTCCATTACCATTTTTATTCCTCACAAAAAATACGATTATGTCATGTTACATGTTTGTCCTTTCATTAGTATATTCAATTCAAAGTCAACTATAATTATCTTATTTGATAGTTACAAATGACAAAAAGAACCGGATTTTGGCAAAAAAACACGAGTTATGACAAAAAAGCTGTTAGTTATGACATATGGCGAATTTTAAGAAAAAAATGTGCTATGATTTAGACGGCTAATATCAAAATAGCAAAATATATCACAGGAGGGATGCAGTATGAACAAGGCAAAGAAGCTCGTAAACAAGATGGCAAAGAAATCGGCGGAGAAAGCAGCTAACTCAGCTTGCTGTTTCTGGGCATATCAGCCGAAAGAGCCAAAGGCAGTCAAGAAGCTGCGCAAATTCTAAGAGCCGATGAAGACATTGCAGGAATATGTAACCAACGAATATGACTCCGATGAGGAGAAGGAGATCATAGCCTATGGGCTTGAGCGTATCAGGGAGAACGTGCTTGCCTTTGGATTTACAGTTCTTGTCGGCTTCTGCTACGGTGATGTCCTCTCGGGCGTTCTGCTGTGGGTGTTTCTTTATCCCATAAGGAGCAGCGCGGGAGGATATCATGCGCAGACCAGATGGGGCTGCAGAGTTATGTCGGTTTCGCTTCTGCTTGCAGCTTATACTGCGGTATATGCCGTAAACAGGCTGGCATACGGACAGATGATACTGCTTGGGCTTCTGCTCTGCGCGGTGCTGACTCTATGGCTGCTTGCTCCGATTGGCACGGAGAATAAGCCTCTCGATGATATCGAGCATAGAATTTATCAAAAAAGGACAAGGATTATAGTTCTGGTTGAAACGATATTAGCCGTGTTTACACTGTATGAGGGAATATCGGTCATATATCTGCCGATAGTTATGGCATTTTTAATTTCATCAGCACTGCTTGTGATGGGATGTATTAAGCTGAGAAAAAATAAGGGAAAGTAAACATCAATTATATATTTTGCAACAAATGAAAGGAAAAAAAATCATGTTAAAGGGGAAAATATCTTTATGGAATAGAAGTGGAATATTCTCTTCTATGTTGGCATTGCTTTTGTGTATTGCCATGTGTTTTGAATGTGTGCCATTTTATACTGTGGCGGCGGAAGAGACTGAGGAAACTGGTACATATAAAACAAAGGCGATAAGCTGGCTTGTCGGCGAGAAAGACGATGTGAG
The DNA here is from genome assembly GCF_003604095.1 of Clostridium sp. AF15-41. NCBI lineage: Bacteria > Bacillati > Bacillota > Clostridia > Eubacteriales > Clostridiaceae > Clostridium > Clostridium sp. AF15-41. Next base: position 5,157 of record NZ_QTMQ01000009.1, on the reverse strand, counting down.
CGGCTGGGGTGATACAGACCTGATAAATGATACAGCCAACGCTCTGACTATACTCGGAAGAGAAGGAAAGCCGACAGACAGCACTTTCCTTGAGAAATGGAAAGGCAGCCATAAGGATATGAATACCGATGAGATGGTGCATATCGCGCGGGCAGAGTATATGTCCGCAGATTCAAAAGAGGCAGAATCACTGCTTTCTGATATCATGTCCCGCCAGAATCCTGACGGGGGTTTCGGTCTTACAGAAGAATATGAGAGCGATGTCTATGACACCGTGCTTGCACTTTCGGCGGTATGCGCTCAGGCTGTGGCTACACCGACGGATGCGACCGCAGATTACAGCAACGCGGCAGGAGACGCAGCATTCTACCTTGCGGGGAAACAGAAAAGCGACGGAGGGTATGCGTACACGGATGCATCTGACAGCTCACCGTATTTGACGGCGTATGCGGGAATGATTCTCTCCATGTGCGGGTGTGATGATTTACCGGCGTGGACTGCACTTGACGCATACTGTCAGGACAGATTCACAGGGGAACTTTCCGAGGATACATTTGCCGAACAGGCAGTACTTGCCATGTATATGTACAGAAGAGAACTGATACAGGATGCGGATGCTTTCGAGGAGAAGCTTCATTCCGTACAGGGAAGCGACGGAAGCGTGTACGGGGATATCACGGACACGATATGGTACATACTTCTGCTTGACGAGATAGACAGTTATCATACACTGCGCCTTAGCATTACGAACGTGGAGACTGAGACTGATACATATGTGCTGGAAGCCGGAGAGACACAGAGTCTGTCGCTTCATACTGACATATCATATGATACCAATCAGAATGTGACCATGAATGTGCGGTATACCATCACAGAGGACGGAGAAGCGACAGCATCTGTCACAAAGGAGATGGAACTGTCTGCCTCGAATACGAAAGCTTCGCTTGATTCGGCACTTGAGGCAACGGCTCAGGAGGGGAAAGAATATATCCTGAAAACAGAGATTGTGTCGGTGGATGACGAGGCAGAGGTGCTTGCATCAGATGAGATTAAGTTCTCCGTACATGTGACTGAGAGACAAAAGCTCACACTCACTGCTGATGTGACGACAGGAATCGGGTATTCAGTTAATCTGTCATGGAATGATATAAGCAATGATGACGATACTTACAGATATCGTGTATTCAGGAAGATGAATGGCGGCGAATGGGAGACGCGTTCCACGTGGGACGGCTCGGAGAAGGTGAGGGTTCTCAATATCTATCCGTGCTATGCCGCGCAGAATTATTTGAAGAACTGGATGGAGCAGACAGTGAGCGACACGGGTGAGCCTGCCGGCAAAGGGCTGTTTGTCATAGACACGGTATACATAGGGAGTTATAATTCGGACCCGGATAAATATTTGAAGGACGAAAACGGAGATTACAAGTACGACGTGCTGATGTTTGGAACATACGATTCAAATGCCGGACAGGATCTCTCGGAAAAAGGATATGAGGCGACAAAGGCTTTTATTGATACAGGACGCGGAGCCATGTTTGGTCATGATACACTGGCTCGTATATCAAGCTGTTATCATCCCAATTTTGCAAGATTCGCAGATGATCTCGGCATTAAAGTTGCAACATGGTGCAGTTATACGCCGAGCAGCACAGTGAGGGTTGTAAACTCGGGTATGCTCACAAGTTATCCGTGGAAACTGTCAGGAACATTACAGATACCGAGTGCACATACTCTCGGACAGTATTCGGGTGGAGCGCTTTCTTCAACAGTCTGGATGGAATTTGGAACGTGGTACAGCACAGATTCGGAGACAGGAGCAACCACAGCTGCCTATCTCGTGACAAACAACCAGCTTGCCATGATACAGACAGGACACAGCAACGGTCAGGCGACTGATGATGAGAGAAAAGTTTTTGCGAACACACTGTTTTATCTGAAGCAGCTTACAAGCGAAACATCGGCAAAGGACAACTCGTTCTATGATGAGGCGGCACCGACACAGCCGGATATAACTGAGAGTGAAACCGGAACATTTATATGCAAATCCGAGGATATGGGAACTGACTATCAGTACTATGTGGAGGCTGTAAGCTCAGGGCACGGAGAAAACGTGGAATCAAACATAGTGGATGCCACGGCACTGTCCGGCATGAGAGGATTTATTACCGGCATAAGTGATTCGACAGAACCTATGGACGAGCTGAGAAAAAAGACAGATGAAGGAAAGCCGGCGGCTGAGGTGTCGGAAGCTTCTGACGGCACACTGAAAATTGATTTAAGCGAATATGATTTAACCGCATATGAGCCGGGGCAGACGGTGTATCTGCACATATGCGCGGTGGACAATGCGGGCAACATAAGTGATGAGACAGTCATCAGCATAGAGATACCAAAGGGGAAGGAATATCTGAGTCTGGATCAGGCGCTTATCGCAACAGATGGAGAAGTGCAGCTCTATTGCTGCGAGGCGGATATTACAGGCGATATATATGGGGCAGAGACGTTCAGGTTTCAGGGAAGCACGATACATCTTAACGGGACGGCATCATCGGCAGGGAGCCTCTCCATAGCGGGCGGAGTGCTGGATATCGCGGGTATGCAGGAGAACGTACAGCCTCTGGATGTTCCGGATTATACACAGGACATAAAGGATGATATGGAACTTGAGGGAGCTCCTCTCACGGAGATTGCAGTGTACAACAGCACGGATATAATCGTTCCGACGATATGCCTGAAAACTACAGGCGCGTGGTGTAACAGCGTGACGCTTTCGGCAAGCTTGATGTCCGGCGGTGACATATCTTTCAATGCAAACACGATACATTGCGGCGCGGAGGATGAGCCTGTCGTGCTGTGCTCGGAAAAGGGAGACATAAAAATACAGGCTACGGCATTTGAGGGAGAGGGACTGATATACGCACCGGAGGGAACGGTCACGATAAATGTCTCGAAATTCGATTACATAGGAAGCGTTGTGGCAAAGAGGGTAATTATACAGGCGGGTTACTACAACCAGAACCGCATGGAGGGAGAATAAGATGATAGAGAGATGTAAAAAGGGAAAAATATGGTACCGCAGCGTATGCACGTTATTATCTGTTGCTCTGTGTGTATGTATGCTGTCGGGCTGCAGAAGCAGACAGGAGTCAGCCTCTGTCGGAACGAAGACCGCCCAGACATATGCGGATACCGAAAACGGAGAAATAACAACAGATGAAACAGAATCGCAGGATGATTCAGACAAAATTCAGACGGTATGGCAGACTGCAGAGAAAGCAGTCACAGACGAGGCTGATAAAGCAGACGATGTCATGACACAGCTTTCGGAGAGTGTAAGCAGCGGCGATGCGGACAGAGTGATTGAGCTTGCCGATACACTGTCCGGGCAGCTGGACTCATCTTATACTGCGGCGGAAGAATGGCAGACCGCCCTGCAGGAAGTGAGCGATAGTCTGGACGATGAGGCGCGCACTGTATATGAGGAAAGAGAGAAGGCGTTCAATGAATCAGTATCTGAGAGCCGTGATGAGGCATCAGCACTGCTTGCCGGAATAAAAGAGTCGGCGGGTCAGGGGGATATGGAGACAGCGGCAGAGCAGACGGATGAGCTTACAAAGCTTCTTGGCGCTGATGAAACGTATGAGACTTACGGCGAGGATATACCTGATACAGAGCCTGTACACGAGGCAGAAACGGCTGAGTACAATGTTGACGCGGACACACCTGAAGCTTCGTCAGTTATGTCCGAGGATGAAAGCGAGAAAACCGAGTATCTCGCACTTGCCAGTGAGACAGAACTGTTGGATACTGTAAAGGAGAAAGCTGACGAGCTGAAGACGCCGCTGGCAGTATACAACTACATAAAGAATAACATAGGCTATGAGACATACCACGGCAGCCGCAAGGGTGCAAACGGAACATACGACGCCATGAGCGGCAACGACTATGATCAGGCAAGCCTTCTCATAGCCATGCTGAGATATCTGGGATATCCGTCAGCGTATGTAAAGGGAACCATAGACCTCACACCTGAGCAGGCGGTGTCACTTACCGGAGCTGATACGGCAGAGCATGCGGCTGACGTGCTTGCGGCAGCGGGTACACCGGTAACAAAGCTTACGCTTGACGGCGAGCTTGTATATGTGCGCATGGAGCATGTGTGGGTGCGCTCCTACATACCTTATACGGACTACAGGGGAGCCGGAGACGCTTCCGGCAGCTCTGTATGGCTGGATCTGGACACAGAAATCAAGTCATATGAGAACGTGGACAACATCTATGACGCTCTCGATGATGCGGGTTTCAATGATGAGGTGGCGAAGCTTGCTGAGACCGGGGACGCCTCACAGATGGATACGCTTCTTGATACATGGGAAGAAAAGCTCGGTTCGATGGACACGGATTCCATGTATACGAGAAAACGTATTATCTCACAGAAAGAAGAGAGTTATCTTCCGGCTTCGCTGCAGTATGCGACATACGGAGAGACTGTCATATTTGCTGAGATACCGGATTCAGACAGGGACAAGGTAAGCTTCGGCATAGACGGTGATGTGTTCACAAGCTTCACAGCTTCCGAGTTGTATGGCAAGAGTGTACTGCTCGCATACGAGCCTGCCACGGATGCAGACAAAGCCATATATGACAGCTATGACAGTATATTCGACGTACCCGCCTATGCGGTGTACATGAAGCCTGTCATCTATGTGGACGGCGAGGTCACAGCGGAGGGCGACGAGTACCTCGAGATAACCCTCGGGACAAAGCAGACATTTACCATAGGACTGTCGTCGGCTCTAGGCAGCCATGACGTGACAAACGATGTGACAACTGGCTCGATGTACGCGGTCACTCTGGACATGCAGAGCATCACATCCTCAGAGCTTCAGGAAATATATGATGAGGCTTCTGCACTCTCAGACAGCGTAACCGAGACAAATGTCTACAGCACAGATTATCTCGGCAAGCTCCTGACACTTGCGGGCAGGCTTTACTTCGCACAGGTGGATATGGCTGACATAATGACGGCTGAGGCATATGGTGTGACAGCCGTAAGAGACTTGAGCGAGGGTATCACGGGCTACGAGTTGAGATGTGATAAGCTGTACGGACAGGTATCCGGACTCAGCGAGGGCAGCCTGTACATAGACGTGG
>NZ_QTMQ01000008.1:268-129503 GCF_003604095.1 Clostridium sp. AF15-41 | reverse complement strand
ATAATAATATTATAATAGAACTGAATGAAATAAATGAATTAATATTATGTGCAGAGCAAAAATATGCTATGTAGGAATTTTTCATTTTGATTCTATAAAAATTAGTATCTCACAAGTTGAATAATAAGATGTTTTATAGAATTTACATGGGTTATATATAACAGGAAAGGATATCTTATGGCTTTAGAAAATAAACTTAATATTACAGATTCTACAGAACTGGCCAGAATGGAAGAAAAGATTAGCAAGAAAAAAGCCGTAGAATTATTTGAAAATGGATATCTGGATGCATATGAAGTTGGATCTTTTCAGATGTTGGCGGCAATTCATAGATATTTATTTGATGAAATATATGATTTTGCAGGCAAAATAAGAAATGTAAATATTGCAAAAGGTAATTTTAGATTTGCGCCGGTTATGTATTTGCAGGCAGCAATAGAAAATGTTGATAAGATGCCACAGTCAACATTTGATGAGATTATAGAAAAATATGTAGAGATGAACATTGCGCATCCATTTCGAGAAGGAAATGGACGAAGCACACGAATATGGCTGGATTTAATTCTAAAGAGAGAACTGAAAAAGGTTATTGATTGGAGTACAGTCGATAAAGAAGATTATTTGCTGGCGATGGAGAGAAGTCCAATTAAAGATATTGAGATAAAGTATATCTTAAAACAGGCTTTGACAGCCAGGATCGATGATAGAGAAGTATATATGAAGGGCATAGACCATAGTTATTATTATGAAGGTTATACCTTATATAAGGCAGAAGATTTATAAAAAGTAGAAAAACAAAGATCATCCCTGCAACCAAACACCAAAATATTCAACAACTTATATCACACTACATTAGAATTAGCTGCTCAATTCCGCACTCACATGACCAGACGACCAGTCTGTAAAAGAATGTGAAGCGGAACTGAAGCAGCACTTCACCTCCATCAATCCCGTTCGAATAAATCTCTGGTGTAGACCTTTGCCCGGACATCGTCAAGATCAGAATTATACCGATTGGCGATGATCGCCTGCGACATGGATTTAAAAGCATTTAAGTCATTTACTACCTTGCTTCCGAAGAAGGTTGTTCCGTTCTCCAGTGTCGGTTCGTAGACGATGACGGTTGCTCCTTTGGCCTTGATTCGTTTCATGACACCCTGTATGCTGCTCTGACGGAAATTATCAGAGTTGCTTTTCATTGTCAGTCGGTATACGCCGATAATACATTCTTTTTCGCGATTTGCGGAATAATTTCCATTATAGTTATAGTCATAATATCCGGCAAGATTCAGAACACGGTCTGCAATAAAATCTTTTCTGGTGCGGTTGCTTTCTACGATCGCACTCATCATATTCTGTGGAACATCATTGTAATTTGCAAGAAGCTGTTTTGTATCTTTTGGCAGACAGTAACCACCGTAGCCAAAGGATGGATTGTTGTAATGACTGCCGATTCGGGGATCGAGACAGACACCATTTATGATGTCTCTGGTGTTCAGCCCTTTGGTCTCTGCATAGGTATCAAGTTCGTTGAAGTAGGATACGCGGAGAGCCAGATAGGTGTTTGCAAATAATTTTACGGCTTCTGCTTCGGTAAATCCCATGAATAGCGTTTCGATATTTTCTTTTATGGCGCCTTCCTGTAAGAGGGCGGCAAATGTATGGGCAGCCTCGACCAGACGGATGTCATTCTTATCCGTAGATACAATGATACGGCTTGGGTACAGATTGTCATATAAAGCCTTTGATTCCCTGAGAAATTCCGGGCTGAACAGGATATTTCTGGTGTGATATTTTTTTCGGACAGATTCTGTGTAGCCTACCGGGATCGTGGATTTGATAACCATGATGGCATCGGGATTGACGTCCAGAACGAGCTCGATCACTGATTCTACAGCAGATGTATCAAAATAATTTCTTGTGCTGTCATAGTTGGTCGGAGCTGCGATCACAACGAAGTCTGCATCTTTATACGCCATAGCTCCATCGGTTGTGGCAGTCAGATCCAAGTCTTTTTCAGCCAGATATTTTTCGATATATTCGTCCTGGATCGGGGATTGGTGTCTGTTTATCATGTCTACTTTTTCAGGGATAATGTCAACAGCGGTCACATGATTGTGCTGTGCAAGCAGCGTGGCAATGGACAATCCGACATAGCCGGTTCCGGCGATTGCGATCTTTAATGGTGATGGAGAAGGATATTTCACAGGTAGGTCGCTGATGAATAATTCTGTGATATCGAAGTGTAACACATCGCCCAGAGCTTCTAATTGCTCGATCGATGGCATAAAATCCTGCTTCTCCATACGTGAAACTAAGGAACGGTTGATTCCGGTTTCGGCAGCAAGCTGTGCCTGAGTCATATGCTGTTGTTTGCGTAGTCTTATAATAGTATCTGCAAGCTGCGCAGTAGATAATTTCTTCATAATGTACTCCTTGACAAAATGTTATTTATAGTAACAAAAGAAAATGACCCGATATAATCGGATTAATGAAAGATATACCGTGCTTTCTGTATATTACATTATCATTCTATTTTAAATAAGACAATAGTAAAAACAAAAAACACGAACAGAATGCTATATAAATTGTTTTTAAAAATAACACGGGTAGAACGAGAATTTTTACGCCAGTGATCATATGAAAAAACAGAGCATATGGATAAATGGAGAAAAATGGGATTATTTCTATAGACAAAACGACATTTTAAAGATACAGTATAGTTATGAATAATATATGAATATGGGAGGAGAAAAATGAGAAATTACAGATTTAAATTTACAATAGCATTAGGAATCGGAGCCATATGCGGAATGCTTTGGACTCCGGTTAAGCTTGTTCATGCAGAGCAACAGACATCGAATATTATAGCTGAGACAGAGGCGGATCAGGAGCCGGCAGCAGGATATGTAAAAATAGAAGAAAATAGTTCGGGACCGGAGTTGTATTCTGATTATGATATAGCTATGTATAGCACTGACAGTACAACACAGAGCGGAACATGGGGGAATATATCATGGAGCCTTTCCGGTACCACGCTTACGATATCAGGAAGTGGCGATATGCCGGATGCTGATTCATCAAATAAAGCACCATGGATTACATTCAATGTTGAGAAAGTTATAATCCAGAGAGGTATTACAGGTATAGGAAACCGGAATTTTTTACAGATGTCATCGATTACATCGGTAAGTTATCCGGATACATTGACAAAGATCGGAGATGCCGCCTTTTATGAGTGCTATGGACTGACAGAGATTGTATTGCCATCTGGTGTGAATACAGTTGGCAGTGGTGCATATTGTGATTGTTCGGCTGTAACAAAGATTGTAACGCCGGGTGCCACAAGCCTGGAATCTTATGCGTTCCAGGGAACAAGTGCTGTAACATATGAAATACCTGCAGGTATCACATCTATTTCACCATTAGTGTTTTTCGGAAATACCACGATAGAGAGTTATACAGTTGCAGTGGGAAATCCATCCTATATTGCACAGAATGGTATTGTATATTCAAAGGATGGAACAGTGCTTGTTATGTATCCGTTCCAAAGCAGAGTCGGAACCTTTGCGATACCGGCAAATGTAAAGGAGATTGGAGCATATGCATTTTATAATGTAAGAGGTTTAAATTCAGTAGACTTTGCAAATGTAACTACGCTGGGGGAAGGAGCATTCTATCGTTCTCAGTTATCGGGAACATTGACGATTTCAGATAAGATCAGCGAAGTCGGTTATTTTGCATTTGAGCAATGTAATATGCTCACAGCCGTAAAATTTGGCAGTGGATTAAAAGAGAGTTCTTATTCTATGTTTGAAGAGTGTGAAAATATAAGCTCTATTGATTTTGGCGGATTAACAACACTTGGAATGCGGACATTTTTAGGATGTTCGGGATTGACTGAAATAACGCTTCCTGCGACGATGAAGGAATGGGGAGGGTCGGTATTTAACAGCTGCAGTAACCTTAAGACATTCCGTGGATTAGGACTGGAATCAATAGCTTATGCTGATTTTGCACAGTGCTATTCACTGACGGATGTATACTTTCCAAACGTAAAGATTATATATCGTCAAGCATTTGCAAATTGCCCGTCTCTTCAGTCGATAACACTTCCGGCTTCAACGCAATTTGTTGATGAGAATGCATTTTCTTCAACTGTTATCATAAATTGCGAGAATAAGGATCTGGTCAAATTCGGCGCAAATGGACTTCGATATGTGGAAACCATACGGATTACCGGAAAACGTGACTATACAAAAGCATTTGAAGTATTGACGAAGGTGAATGAAGAAAGAGCAAAAAATGGATTACCTGCATTGACTATGGATACGGGTCTTTTGGAAACTGCTATGGTTAGAGCGGGTGATCAGGCTGTATTATTCTCTCATACCAGACCGGATGGAGCATCCTGTTTTTCGGCAGATAAGAATATGATAGCAGAAAATATAGCAATCAATCAGACAACGTCTGAATCTGTAATGGATAGCTGGATGAATTCAACAGGTCATAGAGAAAATATTTTAGATGAAGATTATACTTCCATAGGTGTTGGATGTTTTTATATTAATGGAACTTATACATGGGTACAATGCTTTGGATCAAAGGTGACACAGGAAGCAGTTAAACAGGAAGACCGGATGGTAATACAGAGTGTCAATATCCCCAAAGGCGAATTTACAGAGGCGGTTACCACTGCAGGCATAATGTGGGGAGATGCTGAGACTTATTTATACAAATTTAAAATACAGACAGACGCAGATTCCTATGTAGTTGGGAAGCACACGAATGCGAAAATGATGCTGATAAACCCGGGATTTGAGATCTATTGTCCATTTACAAGCAGCAATATAACATGGACATCGGACAAAAAGAGTGTTGCCACCATAGACTCAAATGGAAAAATTTCATTTGTAGGAAGTGGTAAGGTAAAGATTACAGGTAAGACAGGATATTATCAGGCATCGATTACTTTAACTGTAAAAGAAAATAAAAAATCGGATCAGTCTGCGAAAACCACACCTGTCCTGAAACTGAAAAATAAAACTGTCACCTATACGGGAAAGAAAAAGAAGATAGATGCTGCTGTTGTAAAAGGAAAAGCAGGAGCAATCGCATATCGGTATTATTCAGATGCTAAGTGTAAAAAGAAACTGGCATCATATCCATATAAAGTTGGAACTTATTATGTAGTGGCAGTTGCAAAGGCAACGAAAAACAGCAACACGGCCAGATCCAATGTCGCAAAACTTGTGATCAAGAAATCAAACACAATGAAATTAAATGTCACCTCTAAAAAATATAAGGTGAAAAAAGCAACCGGAAAACTGGGAAGTAAGCATACCTTTACAGTTGGTGTTAAGAAAGCTAAGGGAAAGGTAACGTATTCCGTTGCTAAAAAAGCAAAAAAATATATTACTGTTACAAAAAAGGGACGCGTAACAGTAAAGAAGGGAACACCACGAGGAACCTATACCGTTACGGTTAAAGCAAAGGGCACCTCTGTATATAGGAGCAAAACGAAAAAGGTAACGATCAAGGTTTCATAAACGTGATAAATGAAATATGAAAAACAAAAAATCCTTTCTGTATGTGATGTTAACAATCGCATTTCCTATCGCATTACAGAATTTATTAACTACAACAGCCAGTATGGTAGATACGATCATGATCGGAAGACTGGGAGAGTCGTGTGTGGCAGCAGTTGGTATTTGTTCGCAGATCAGCTCACTGTTCTTTAGCTGCTACTGGGGCTTCGCCAGTGCGTCGATCCTGTTCTTTTCCCAGTACTGGGGAGCGGATGATGAAAAGGGAATTAACCGTACATTCGGTATCACTTTCATCTGTATGGCAATCGTGGGATTTGCATTTGCATCTCTGTGTATTATCAGACCGGAATTCTTATTGGGGGTATATACAGATAAAGAAGTATTTATCCGGATCGGAAAGCCGTATATGCGGATCGTCGGATGGGCATATCCGCTTCAGGTATTTGCTGTACTTATCAGCTTCCTGCTACGGTCAACAGAGCGGGTGAAAGCGCCGCTTATCTGTTCCATCGTAGGATTGGTAGTGAATTTCTGTTTGAACTTTGTATTGATATACGGTAAATTCGGCGCACCGAAAATGGGTGCAGCCGGTGCAGCAGTCGGAACACTTGCATCTGCAATCATCAATTTATTACTGCTGTTTATCTATCTGATGCGTTCAGAATGCAAGGTGCGGATTCGTCTGAGTCAGATGTTCTTATTCCATGGCGGATTTATCAAAGTATATCTGTCAAATGCATTTCCGATCCTTTGCAATGAACTGTTTTATGGAGTAGGACAAATGCTGATCAATATTGTGATCGGACATCAGAATGAATCCGCGATTGCGGCTATGGCGGCGTTCCGTGTCTGCGAGGGCTTTGTCTATGCATTCTTCGGTGGTTTGTCAAATGCCACCAGTGTTGTGATCGGACAGTCTGTCGGCGCCGGTGACCATAAGGGAGCATACCGGTTTATGAAGCGGTCGGCATTATTCTGTCCGGCAGTTACTTTCGGGATTGTGCTGATCTGTGCGTTATTGCATGAACCGCTGTTTGGCTTATTTGGACTGGGTGATCAGGCACTTCGGTATGGCATGTATATGTTATATATTTACCTGTTTTTCGGTGCCGTTCGAACCTGTAACTATATTATGAATGAGGGATATCGGGCAGCAGGTGAGACGAGAGTCGGAACCTATGTGGAGATTGGCGGTTTATTCCTGGTCAGCGTTCCGGCGACATGGATCGCAGGCATGGTCTTACATCTGCCTTTCCTTGCGGTATTCTCATTTGTATATACGGATGAGCTGGTGCGTCTGGCAATCGAGCTTGTTTATACCAGATCAGGCAAATGGGTGAAGCCGGTTACGGAAGCCGGAAGAAAGACCCTGCCGGAGTTCAAAGATTGGTTAAAGAACCGTAATAATCGTAAACGAAATGCAACATCTATAACGAATAATTAAGCTGACAAAACGGGATGACAAGCATATACTTTTTGTATTCGAAAACAGCCGAGGAAAGGCATTGTGATGAGAGTCGCAATAAGAATTCCGGAAATGTATTTATAAATGAATGCAGGAGGATTTTAAACATGAGAAAGAATATAACGCAATCAGGAAAAATCGTGACAGCAGTACTTGCAGCAATGCTTGCAGCCGGTTTGCTGGCTGGATGTAATGGTGAAAGATTAAAGTCGACAGAAAAGACGAAAGGAACAACGGAGGTATCAACCGAAGTAACAACAGAGAAGACAGAAGCCCAGACAACAGAGGCAGTCAGCAAAGAAGCCGAGACTGAGGCACAGACAATAGAGGCGGCTTCTTCTGAAGAAGATACCGGTACAACAAAGGCTGAAGCTTCTACAACGGAAGCACAGTCGGAAGATGTGTCATCTCTGCCGGGTACTTATCCGATGGATATGGTATTTAGCAGTGGAGCCGGTGGGTGGAGTACAACGCTCACGTTATCTGAGGATGGATCATTTACGGGAGCATTTTCCGATTCGGAAATGGGAGAAAGAGATGAGAATGATTATCCAAATGGAACGGTGTATTTCTGTAATTTCAGCGGACAGTTTGCAAATATCAAAAAAGTAAATGATTATACATATTCCATGACGCTTGACAGCGTTGTTATTGATAAAGAAGCAGACCGAATAGAAGATGGTATTCGTTATAAAGCAGGAGAGCCATCCGGCATGGGCAGCGGAACAGAGATTTATTTCTATACTCCGGATGCACCTGTCTCAGAATTGCCTGACGGATTCTTGTCCTGGTGGCAGACTCGTTCTACTGATGCAACTACGCTTGGATGTTATGGAATCTATAATAAGTCCGCTGATGCCGGATTCTTCCAGTAAACCGGCAGAAAATTCGAAAGAAGCGATCAATAACAAAGAACACATGAATTAAATAGTAAAAAGGAAAAGGCTTTGCCGGGAACAAGATAATTTCTGAAGAATAGTTTTCAGGATATGAGTTGTTTCGACAAAGTCTTTTTTATTTAAAATAATTGGCTGAGTTTAAAAATTATTGAGAAAATATATTGATAGGAAGATATTGGTAATATATAATCAGCTCATAAAGTTAAAACGTATTAAGCCTATGAGATAAGTAGGAATTAAAACACAGGAGGTTCGATCATGACATATGAAAACAGTAAGATAAACAGAAAATATGATATGGGAATGTGTTGTTGCTGTTGTCAGACTGTATGGATGAATATGGTTTATTTTTCATATGCATGATAGACGATAGATTGAGATTACGATAAGTGAGCAAGGCAGTTGTCTACATGCATAAGGCAGCTGCCTTTTCTTTATAACAATGAGAAAATGCAGCATTTGACGTGGATTATTCAGTGGAAGATGCATTAAAGAAGATAATATTTTATTACAACCGGATAGATTGCCATAAAAAATAATTTTGTACTTGATAAATCCTATAGAAATAGTGTACTATAATACAAACGACAATTTATCATGTTTGCAGAAAAAGTAGATGAGATTCAGATGATGTATAGAAGTATGGAATCATTTGAATCAGATAACAACGACAGGGAGGTCAAGATGAAGATATCAACAAAAGGAAGATATGCGATAAAGCTGATGCTGGATCTGGCCACCTATTATAATGGTGAGCCGGTTAAGATAAAGGATATTGCAAGAAGACAGCATATTTCAGACAAATATCTGGAGCAGATCGTTGCAATATTAAATAAGGCATCACTGGTAAAAAGTGTCCGTGGAGCGCGTGGAGGATACATGTTATATGCTTCACCGGAGAATTATACTGTGCGGCTAATATTAGAAACGGTAGAAGGAAGTCTGGCGCCGGCAGACTGCGTAGGCGATAACGTAGCCTACTGCGAAAACAGAAGTATGTGTGTCAGCGTACTGATCTGGGAGAAACTTGATCAGGCAATACAGGATGTATTAGAGGGCATCACATTAGCCGATCTCGTCGATTGGCAGAACAACCTGATGGTAGATCAATACGTTATTTAATATATGATAGACATTTGCGAAATCCATGGAGCAGATAATGATTAAGCATCTTGACTTACCAAAACAGGGCATTTGAGTCCGCCGGTTCTTAGGTGGTGCGCAAGCAGCATCTTAGTACCGCTGCAGGACTCAACGAGCGGAAGCGTCCCCTGGTTGGTAATGTCAAAGGTGATTAATCATTGTGATATAGATATAGTTACAAATGTCCAATAATTAAAGAGAGGTAGCAAACATGGCAAACGTTCAATATTCCGGTGTGCGTGAGAGCAGACCCGGCAGGGTCAACGACCTTGGCACGACAGGAAAAGAAGTAGAAGAAAATTACAAAAAGGGTGCCTGAAGCGAGCAGATCGAAGCTTTGTGCAGGGCTTACAGTGTCAGCAGATCAACAGTATGGCAGCACTGATGTCATTAGATGATTCCGTATTTGTATCCCATTCACCACAGGGCTGCGAGGAATGTACGATCATGGTGCCGATCCATTGTGAGGGCTTCAAGTCAAAGATCTGCGCATCGGGTTTTGATGCCACATTTCACTCTGAAAAATTCAGAAAGGAATGTGGTATTTTTTTGTTCTAAATTTCATTTGTCATGCATACATTATAACTATCAGAAGTGTGTAACATCCTACTTTAGGTATCAGATCATATCAGAAAAGCAGATGCTTTTCGAGTATTGGCAGATGATGGAACTGACAGGTGAAAATGGTTACAGATGACATATGCATGAGGTGAATCGGTTTGGAAAAAAGCAGAGAGAATGAAATATTGAAGATATTATCCGTAGCGTTAAGGAGAATATTTTCGAGTGAGATATATGATTATAACAAGCTTCAGGAGATAAGGCTTAGGATGAATGAACCCTTGATCGTGATCTATGATAATCGGGAATATTTTGTGACGGAGAAGGGAAAGCGAACCACAGAATGTAAGAAAGCATATATGGTAGCACCTGCCGATATAAGGGAAACGCTGGAATATATCAGTAACTATTCACTCTATGCATATGAGGATGAGATCCGGCAGGGATTTATAACGATTCAAGGGGGACATCGTGTAGGGCTTGCAGGAAAAGTCATTCTGGAATCTGGAATGATCAAGAGTGTCAGACATATATCATTTATCAATATCCGTTTGTCACATCAGGTTAAGGGATGCTGTAAGAAGGTTCTTCCGTACATAATAAATGGAAATGAGACATTTCATACACTGATCATTTCCCCACCGCGATGTGGCAAAACCACACTTCTTAGAGATATGATCCGGATGTTGTCGGATGGATTTCCAGGATTCAAAGGAAATACTATCGGTGTCGTAGATGAACGATCTGAGATCGGAGCCTGTTATAAAGGCGTACCACAAAATGATATCGGCATACGGACGGATATTCTTGACTGTTGTCCAAAATCATATGGAATGCTGATGCTGATCCGTTCGATGTCACCGCAGATCATAGCGGTGGATGAGATTGGCAGCCGAGATGATATCGATGCGATCTACAGCGTGATCAACTGCGGCTGTAAGCTGATCGCAACCGTACATGGCAATTCCATTGATGATATCAGGAATCGTCCGGGACTACGGAAGCTGGTCGATGAGAGGGTATTTGAACGATATATCGTGCTTAGCAATCGCAAACGGACAGGAGAGATCCGGACGATATTTGACGATCGGGGAAGTGTTCTCTTTATGGCAGAGGATGAACGCCTGACATCGGCATATGAAAATGAAGCGGCTGTAGCAGAACTGTCATAAGTGCAGGGAGGCGTACATATGTTATATATAAAGATTCTTGGAATGCTTCTGGTGGTCACAGCTTCCTATGGGATAGGAAAGACGATAGGAGTTTATCAGAACCGGCGCGTGGAAGATATCTACGAGCTTCTGATATTTGTCCGGATGGCAAATGGGCATCTGGCATACAGTGCATCGGAGATCACCGAGATCATTCGGGAAGGATCGGATAAAGCAGGGGGAAGGATCGGAGACTGGCTTGCCGAGCTGGCTTTGCAGTTTCGGACGGAAGAATATGCTTCTTCTTTTGAGCAGATCTGGACAGGCAGTATCGGAAGTCTGATGGAATACAGCTATCTGACGGATGCACAGATCGGTGCGGTAAAAGAGCTTGGAAAATGGCTGTGTTATATGGATATCGATATGCAGATCAGGAATCTGAAGCTGTGGGAGCAGAACATGCAGACAGAGTATGAAGAACAAAAGGACAGAGCACACAGGATAAATAAAGTATCCAGGTCACTTGGATTACTCGGAGGGATCTTTTTGATAATACTGATAGGGTAAGGGTGGCAGGAGCTTATGACGATACAGTTATTATTGAAGATAGGTGCGGTAGGAATCCTTGTAGCACTGTTGAATCAGATATTAAAGCATTCGGGGAAGGACGAGCTGGCATTCCTGCTGAATCTGGCAGGACTTATTCTTGTACTTTCGTGGATCATTCCATATATCGTAGAATTCTTTAATGACATTATGAAGCTTGTAAATATCGGTGGATAGGGGAGAAAAGGCATGAGTCTTGTTACGGTATGTATGGCATCGGTTCTGGTCGTTTTAGTAGCGATAAAACTAAAGAAAATGAATGCAGAATACAGCACGCTCTTAAGTATTGGAGCGTGTTTATTTATTGTCAGCTTTATCATAGGAAGACTTGGAAATGTACTGGATTCCATCGACCGCATCACCGGGTACATCAATATCAATATGGAGTATATATCAATCCTGCTTAAGATGCTTGGCATTTCCTATATCTGTGAATTTGCGACAAATATCTGTAAGGATGCAGGCTATGGAGCGATCGCTTCGCATATTGAGCTTGCCGGACGGGTGACAATGGTGGTGATGAGTCTGCCAATCCTGTTCCATGTGATCGATATGGTTGTTCGTCTGATGGGGTAGAACTATGAGAGGACAAAAAGCGAAAATGATTATAGCAGGCATTGTGGCAGGACTGATCTTAATCGCAGTGGTGTTATTTGCCGGGAAGAAGCAGAAAACGTTTGCTATGCAGGAATCGGGTAATGGAAGACCACCCGGGTTTGTCCCAGAACTTATAAATACCGAACCGGGAGAGTTTGCTGGATATCGAAGATCGGATATGAAAATGGCAGATGTGGATACAGATATATCGGATGTTGATGAGACGGATCTGGGACTTGATGAAAACGCTTTTGACGAAATGGACATGTTGACAGAAGAACAGGCAGGACTCTCTTTTCGGGAGGTCGTATCCTATATCCGAAACGGAGACCTTCAGGGGCTTCTTGACTACAGTCTGGAAACAATACAGCAGACACTTACAGGGGAGATAAAAAGCAATAACCGCCTGCTCCTTCAGCTTCTTGCCGTTGTCATTCTTGGTTCGGTATTCACGAATCTGTCCGGAAAGTTTGGGAAGATGGTAGGTGGAAACGGCTTCTTCGTCACCTATCTGATGGTGGTATCCATCCTGCTCGGAATGTTTGCGATCGTTTCCGATATAGCGGTGTCGGCAGTCTCGGATCTTACGGATCTGATGATCACCTTTATACCTGCTTATACGTTGGCTGTCTCCTATACAAATGGTGCAGGCACGGCGGAATTTACCTATCAGATTACGGTGCTGATCATTTTTCTGTGCGAGAAGGTGATCGTTCAGATCGTATTTCCGCTTACCAAATGCAGTGGCGTGGTCGGACTTGTGAATAAGTTAAATGCCGAGGATCATTTTTCAAGGACGGTTACGTTATTAAGGAATATTGCAGGATGGATCCTGAAAACCATGTTTGCAGTCGTAACCGGAATGAATGTGATAAAGGGAGTGATGGTTCCATCAGTGGATAAGCTGGAGAGAAATGCCGTCTTAAAAGCTTTCGGTATGCTGCCGGGTGGAAATACAGTTAAGAATGTTTCGGATATCCTGCTCGGTTCGGGGATGGTTTTAAAAAATGCGATCGGGATTGCGGGTGCAGTCGTCGTATTGCTGGCGGTGCTTCTGCCGGTTACCAAGATCGCAGTGATCTATCTGACTCTCCGTATCGTATCTGCATTTGTGCAGCCCTTGGGAGATAAACGGTTTTCCGACGGCATTAACATTATGGCACAGACCATCGGACTGATGCTGCGTGGCATCTGGTGTGCTTCCTTTTTATTTATCATCTCCCTCACACTCATGACGTTGCTTGCGAGGTGAAAAGTTGGTTGTCCATCCGGGTACATGCATAACCGTTTTTCAGAAATTGGTGGAAAGGAGTGTGGATGTTGTTAGCCTGGATAAAAAATATCGTGCTTTTTATATTGTTTTCTTCTCTGGTATTTTTCTTGCTTCCGGATGAGAAATACAGGAAATACATGCAGACGGCGGTTGGTTTTGTACTGGCGATCATAGTTCTGACGCCTGTATTAAGTGCGGGAGGGTTAAATGATATTTTGAGCTTTGACTATTATTATGAATCCGTTGCAGGGGCACCGGGAAATGGAGATGTCACATATTATACAGATGTCATGGAGACTATGATCGAAGATCATTTACGGGATCTATTTCAATTGGACAGTAAGGTGGCGATCACCTTTGATGAGAATTACACGATCACAGCGGTTGAGGTTGATGTTGTCTCTACAACATCAGACAGTGCAGCAGATACAACCGTGGATGTAGCAAATCTCCGTCAGGAGATCGCAAAAGAGTATAAGATCAGTGAGGACAGGATCAAAGTATTTATAAATGGATATCAGACAAAATAACATGTACTAAAAGCGGACATGTTACATATAATGGAGTGAGAGAGCATGGAAGGAATATGGAATAACATCAAACAAAAGCTGCAGGAACTGAAAAAAGATAAAAATGCGGCACTTCGAAAGTGCATGGGAATTTTGCTTGCAGGTATTTGTCTGCTGGTCATTCTCTGGCCGTCTGATAAGAAAAACGGATTTTCAGGACTTGATGCTTTAACCGGAACGAAACAGGACAAAACGTCCGGTGGAGTGACCGGAAAGCAACAGAACGGAGAGTATGCCTCAGACAATGGGCAGGGAATTTCAGGAGAAGTATCATCGGCAAACAGCAGTTATGAAGATTATATAGCATTTCAGGAGGAGAAGCTGCGAGAAATACTGTCTCAGGTGAAAGGCGTCGGAACGGTAAGTGTCATGATCACATTAAAAGATGGAGGCGAGAAGATCATAGAGAAGGATGTGACGAAGTCCGATAGTGAGTCAGATGGCAGCAGTCAGAAGAGCAGGAGTGAGACTTCTGTTATGACAAATGCAGACAGCGGCGAATATCCCTATGTGAGCAAAACACTGGAACCGGAGATTGAGGGAGTTCTGGTCAGTTGTACGGGGGCTTCCGATCCGACGATTGCGATAAAAATAACCGAAGCGATTCAGGCATTATTTGATGTTCCGGCGCATAAGATAGTTGTATTAGAACAAGAATAAAGCATGGAGGATATGGATGAAGAAAAAGATCTTTAAGAAAAACCGTCTGGTGATACTTGCCCTGTCGGTTATGATCGGAGTTGCAGGTTATCTGAATTTCAATGCAGGGAAAAGAGACGACCTGTTGCGCCAAAAGGCAAAGGAGACAAATGCGGATGCCGAAGTTATCAGCTATGACAGCGATAAAGCGGATGCTACGGAAGATGAACTTACAGATCAGGCAGACCAAGAAACGATGGGCATTTCTGACAATACAGAAGTGGGAGAAGCTGCATCGGAGAATACCGATACTACATATCTGGAAAAGGCAGCTCTTGAAGAAAATGTAGAATTGAACAGTGATGAGGAGGATATCGGAGAAGCTGTTCTTACAAGTGCTCAGACCATGAAAAGTAATCTTGCGACTGCAAAACTGAACCGGGAGCAGAGCCGCGCAAGAAGCAAAGAAGCTTTGCTTGCGATCATCAACGATGAAACGATGGACAGTGCAGCAAAAGATGAAGCAGTAAACAGTTATGTAAAACTTACCGATACGATCGAGAAAGAAACAGATGCAGAAACCGTCTTGACAGCCAAAGGCTACACTGACTGCATCGTAACCGTAAATGATGATACCGTCGATGTTACACTTCCTGTTGCAAACCTGTCCGATACCGAACGGGCACAGGTAGAAGACATTGTAACCAGAAAAACTGGCTATGACGTATCCCAGCTTGTAATAACAGTTGCCGAAGATAAGTAGGAATACACCTGCTGGGTTTATGACATAAATATGATGCCCTATATAAATGACTTGCTGCGCTTTCGCATCAAAGCGCATCTGACGACACTATAATAAGAACCGGATACCCCATTGTAAATGACTTGCTGTGCTTTCGATTCGAAGTAAATGCCCTATTCGTAAATACTCCTGTGCAACTCGCCTTCGGCTCAAACAGGCACCCGTATTTACTGGCAATTTACTTCTCCTGTCGAAATGCTCGCAGATGTCATGTTACAAGGGGTATCCGGTTCTTGTTATAGTGCCTGTCTGAAGATATAAAAGATTATAGTGCCTGTTGGAGAAATAATTCAAATACAAATTCCCTCTATAGAATGATCCTTGTGAGGATTTCGATATGAGGTGCACATTGCCAGTAAATACGGGTGCCTGTTTGAGCCGTAGGCGAGTTGGCACAGGAGTATTTACGAATAGGGCATGTGCAGCGAATCGGAACCGCAACAAATCATTTATAGAGGGGATTTGATTTGTATTATCCACCAACAGGCACAATGGAAAAACTGCACAAAAACAACTGGATATTTTGTATAAATAGAATGTGTTACCTTGTTTTTATGTAGGGCGTCAGATATAATTAAGCTATATGTCTATATAGCAGAAAAAGACGTAGAATTACATAAAAAACAAGTTTTTTTACAGGGAGGTATGAATGAAAAACGGAAGAACAACAATGATAAAAAGGTTTTTTGCCTTGGTTCTGGCATTTGCGGTAGCTGTCTCGATCCTGACAGTACCGGTACAGGAATCGTATGCAGCCGGTGGCAAAGTAAAAACGGTGGCAGTCACAAACCTGCCGGCAAAACAGCTTACACTCAAAAAGGGTAAGTCATTTACTCTGAAAACGAAAGTAAGCGTTTCTGGTAAAAAGGTATCAAAAGCAGTTACCTATAAGACCAGTAACAAGAAAGTTGCTACTGTTAATGCAAAGGGTAAGATCACGGCGAAGAAAAAAGGAACCGCTACGATTACCATTTACTCTAAAGCAGATAAGAAAAAGACGTGTAAGATCAAGGTAACAGTCGGAACGCCTGTTACAAAGGTGAAACTGAATAAGACAAAGGCGAATTTAAATGTTGGTAAATCATTGACATTAAAGACAACCCTTTCACCGAAGAAACCAAGCAATAAGGGAATCATTTGGAAAAGTTCAAATACCAAGGTTGCAACGGTTACGAGCAAAGGTGTTGTAAAGGCAAAGAAAGCCGGAACGGTTAAGATCACAGCAACAGCAAAGGACGGCTCCGGTAAGAAAGCCACCTGTAAGATTACAGTGAAGAAAGCAGCTTCGATCATACCGATGCCAACACCGGAAGAACCACTGATCGTTAAGAGCCTGAATATAGCACAGCCGGATATGTTAACCGTTACATTAACAAAGCAGGCAGCACTCACGGCTTCGGACTTTCAGGTATGGGCAAAGAAATATGAAAGTGCAGACTATCTGAAACAGTATACGATCGGACAGATAACAACAACGGATTCGCTTACTTATAAGATTAAGCTTACAGGAGATTCGGTGTTACAGAAAAACTCATATATAAAAGTAGTAGTTCCAAAATTAAATCTGTCAAGAGAATGTATCTATCGGGATGAAACTTATACGATAGAAAAATCAGAAACATATGTATACAAACTTGGAGATTCTGTTGATAAGAGTCAGGCACTTGGAAAGGGCTATTCCAATTGCTCTGTCAGCGGACTGCCGGCAGGGGTTAAATATCAGATCAAGACAGCTGCTGCCACATGTACACTTAAATTTAGCGGTAACGTGACAAAGCAAGGGAAATATACAAGTAAATTAGTCTATGAAGATGAACTTGGTAACAAATTCAGTATGACTATCATCTGGCTGGTTTATGATGGAACGGAATTGCTTGTAAAGGATGCAGAAAAAGTTCTGACAACTGCATGGGGAACTACGCTTCCACAGCTTAAGGTATATGGCGGAAACGGTACTGATACGAGCGATTATACATATGAGATTTTACGAGAAGAAAGTGACAGTGCTGCATTAGCAGTTTCTTCACTTATCAATGGTGGAGCCGGGATACAGGTATCATCCCCAAAACTGTCAGTCGGAACCTACAAGCTTCGTATCCGTGCGACAGATAAGACAGACACTTCTATGACAAGCACAGGAACTCTTACACTAAAAATTATAGAAGGCGGTTATTTACAGGGAAAAGTAAAAGATGCAAATGGCGATCCACTGACCAGTTTTCAATTTACTATGAAGAACCAAAATGAATATGCGGAATATTCGGACGTGGTAAGTGGCAGATGGAATGGTGTCAGTAAGGATGGAGCCATTTTAATGCAGGATCTGGAAGCCGGTACTTATGATGTTACGGTATCCAGTTATAGTGGAACAGTAAGTACTACTGTTTATAATCTGAAGACTCAGAAAGCGGCATATGGAACAGATGATGTGTATCCGGTCTGGTCATTTGATGTCACACTTCCCGTATATAAGGTTAATATAGAGCTGGATCCGGATGCACCGGATGCAGTGAAAAATATAACCAGTTTTGGCAATTGGCAGGATGTTTCAGATGGAAGTTATTATGGATCGACCAAAACCGTTTATCTGGAAAACGGTACTCATCATTTAACCTGTCGAAAGAGTATAAGTGGTGAAATTTATAATTTTTATCTGGATGTGACGGTGGACGGAAGTAATACGACCGCATATGCATATGTCAAGGAATAAGATTCGGATGAGAACAGATAAGGGAATCAACAGAAGGAGAGTATAGATGAAAGAAAGACGATATAATTTGTCTGTGAGAAGATTTCTGGCATGGGTGATAGCGATCGCGGTTGCAGTATCCATTCTGACTGTTCCACAGACAGAGAGCTATGCAGCCGGTGGTAAGATCAAAACCATAGCGGTTACGAATCTGCCGGCAAAGCAGTTAACCTTAAAAAAAGGAAAATCCTTTACCTTAAAGACAAAGGTAACAGCGACAGGAAAGATTTCCAAAAAGGTCGCATATAAATCGAGTAACAAGAAAGTTGCAACTGTAAATGCAAAGGGTAAGATCACGGCAAAGAAGAAGGGAACCGCTACGATCACCGTTTACTCTAAGGCAGATAAGAAAAAGACCTGTAAGATCAAGGTGACAGTCGGAACATCGGTTACAAAGGTGAAGTTAAATAAGACAAAGGCAGACTTAAATGTCGGTAAATCACTGACCTTAAAGACAACCCTTTCACCAAAGAAACCAAGTAATAAGGGAATCATTTGGAAAAGTTCGAATACCAAGGTAGCAACAGTTACGAGCAAAGGTGTCGTAAAGGCAAAGAAAGCGGGAACGGTTACGATCACAGCAACAGCAAAGGATGGTTCCGGTAAGAAAGCAACCTGTAAGATTACTGTAAAGAAAGCGGCGGTGGCTCCGATTGTTCCGGAAGAACCGGTTGTGATCCGGAACGTGAGTATTGTGAATAAAGCAGTACTTCAGGTAACATTAAATAAAGCAAAAATATTACAGACATCGGATTTCGCGGTATCCAGCAAGGTATATGGATATGGAAGCTTTGTAAGAAAATGTGTGATCGATCATCTGGAAACAACAGATAACATTACATATAAGCTTTATCTGGACAAACAGGATATTTTTTATAATGGAGATATTGTTCAGGTATCTGTTCCGGCATTAAACAGTACAAAGGAACTGACATATCGGACAACGCCGACAGAGATAACAACAAGATCAGAAGTACGACGTAAGAAAGGAACAGTGGTAGGTGAAAATTCCTTAGATACTTCAGGAGTTTATGATCCGAATGTACAGGGCTATGCAGTATATACAGTAAGCAATCTTCCAACCGGTCTTTCGTATAAGGTGGTAGATGACGCAGATCAATCCGGTTATCTGCAGTTTTATGGTACCTTAAAAGAGACAGGAATCTGGGAGACAAAGGTTGATGTCGTAGATGAATTTGGAAATAAGATTCATTATATCAAGGTATGGAAAGTATATGATGAAAGGGCAGTCATAGCACAGGATATTACAAAATATGGATGTCTGAGTTTTCCAGCTCCAAACAAACCAAATGGAACTTATACAGTAAAGTATGGAGCACAGATAAGTCCTATTGGTGGTAATGGCAGTTACAAATATGAAGTTGTGTCAAAAGCAGATTGTCTGGATTTGGTGATGTCAACAACCGGAGTACAGTATTGTTCGATTGATACAGATCAGGCTGGTGAATATACCATGAAGATAAAGATCTCTGACAGCAGGGATGCCAGTGTTTTCACATACTGCACAGTGACCTTTGTTATAAAGCCGGGAGTCCTGCTCAGTGTTACAGCTACCGATCTGGATGGAAATAAGATCAAATATACCGGTATAGATACTTATTTGTGCAGACTTAAATCCCAGTGGAAGGATAATTCATACAGTGAGATCAGCTATGCACGAGAGGTCGGGGAGATTAGCGATGGAATGGCAATATACAGCTATGTACCGGAAGGAGTCTATGATATCTCGATTGAGGATGAAAGAGGCGGAACAGGAGCCTATGCAAGTGATTATTTTGTAAGTGCAGCTACGAATGAAGTTACGTTTGCTCTTCCTGTATATCAACAGACCATCGTGTCGGATAATACGGATTTTGCAGATCTTAGCGAAATGGGAGAGTGGAAGGATGAAAATGGAGTTGTACAGGGCAAAGGCAGATACCTCTATCTGGCGGTTGGCAATTATACATTAACCGGTACCGCAGAGAAAGATGGTGTGACTTATCAGGCAACTCTTCAGATATCAGTTACGGATACTACACGGTCTGCAACAGTGACCGCGCATGTAGTGGCGAAATAAAAAAAGAATAATAATCGTAAAAGATTACAATTATAAGACGGGTACCTGTTATAATGACTTAATGCTCATGCCACATTATAATGGGTATTCGTTTTTATTATATAAAAATATAAGCTTAATATTCAGAATTAGCTATTGTACAAAAGTGAATGGATATGCAGGTATGATCTGTCTGGCTGGTGTTTGTATCCTATAACAACATTAGCGAAGCTTCCGTTATGAAATGCACATTGTCAGCACATATGGGTGCATGTTTGAGCCGCAGGCGAGTTTGCACAGGAGTATGTGCGAATAAGACATGTGCACTTCACAGGAAGAGAAACGCGTTGTTATAGGATACAAACACCAGCCGGCAGCCCATAGCTGCATATCCCTCACAAAACTAACGGCTGATTCTGAATTCTCAACATACAACATAC
The DNA here is from genome assembly GCF_003604095.1 of Clostridium sp. AF15-41. NCBI lineage: Bacteria > Bacillati > Bacillota > Clostridia > Eubacteriales > Clostridiaceae > Clostridium > Clostridium sp. AF15-41. The sequence goes on along the minus strand of NZ_QTMQ01000008.1, from coordinate 109,001 downwards.
ACATGATGTATGCAAATTTCTTGCACGAATTAACAATGTGATATATAATGAATATGCTCTTCGAGTTTTATTCGTATACAAAAGGAGCAGTAAATGAGGGTACATATTCATACATAGAAGAATTGATGATCACGTTTATCATATGATATGAGTGATATTGCATTCTCAGCGGATGAAATTGGGAGAAGAATTCAATAAAGGGAGGCTATTTTTTATGAGAAAACAAGTAAAAATGTCAGTATTAAAACGTATTCTGGCAGTTGTAATTGCAGTAGCGGTAGCTGTTTCCATGCTTACAATTCCGGATGCGGAAGTAAGTGCGGCGACCGGTAAAGTAAAATCTGTAGCAGTTACAAACCTGCCGGCAAAACAGCTGACACTCAAAAAGGGTAAGTCATTTACTCTGAAAACGAAAGTAAGCGTTTCTGGTAAAAAGGTATCAAAAGCAGTTACCTATAAGACCAGTAACAAGAAAGTTGCAACTGTAAATGCAAAGGGTAAGATCACAGCTAAGAAAAACGGAAAAGCAGTGATAACTGTTATTTCTAAGGCAAACAAGAAAAAAACAGTTAAGATCAAGGTGACGGTAGGAACGCCGGTAACAAGCATCAAGTTAAGTAAGACAAAGGCAAGCCTGACAGTAGGCAAGACCTTAAAGCTGAAGGCAACAGTTGCTCCTAAAAAAGCCAGCAGCAAGTCAGTTGTATGGAAGACATCAAACAAGAAAATTGCTACTGTATCAGCAAACGGTGTAGTAAAGGGAATCAAAGCAGGTACAGTAAAGATCACAGCACTTGCAAAGGATGGTTCCGGTAAGAAAAAAGTCTGTAAAGTAACAGTAAAGAAGAAACAGGAAGTACCTGCAGTTATTACAGGACTTACTGCTTTGAACGATCATTCTGTTCAGGTATCTATTTCTCCTGCAAAATCACTTAATGTAAATGATTTCGTATTATATACAAAGGAGTATGCAACAGGTGTATACAGAAAACAGTGTGTGATCGACAGCATATCATCTTCAGATGGTGTAAATTACATTTTAACACTGAATGATGAGACAGGTCTGTACGAGGATCATTATGTAAAGGTTGCAATTCCAAAGTATGGTACGGAGAAGGAAGTTTATTATACAAAGGGCGCATTCCAGTATACAGATGAAAGTATCTACAAGGTGGCTGTAGGTACCAAGATGGATTCCAGTTCAGGTGGATACAGATATGATCTGGATGGTTATGGATTTGCAACTGCAACAGTTTCCGGTTTACCGGCCGGTGTAGGATATAAGGTTGTCTATTCAAACAGTTATTCTTATGTTCAGTTCTATGGTTCACCGGTTCAGGCAGGTGTTTATAATGTTACGATCGTAACAGATGATGAATTAGGTAATCGTATGACAGAGACCGTTACATGGCTTGTATATAATGACAGCAGTCTTTATGCAGCCGCAACACCGTCTTACCTGGTGTATGGCTCTGCACAGGGCGTTTATTTCAGTCAGTATGTAACCGCTGCAGGTGGAAGCGGCAGTTATTCTTATGCGTTAACCGGCACAAACTATAATTGTGTGATTGACAGTGACGGAGAATTACATGGAACCCTTCCAATGGCCGGTGATTATGTATTTACTGTTGTCGTAACAGATAAAAATAATCCGGCTCTTCAGACTTCTACACAGGTTGTAGCTCATGTAAAGCAGGGCGTTACAATCGCAGGTATTGTAAAGGATATGAATGGAAATCCAGTTCCATATGCAGATATTTCATTTACAAATCAGAATAAAGCAAGCCGTTATAGTTCAGATATCGGCACATCGGCAAATAGTGAAGGTGCATATTCTATTACATTAGAGCAGGGTACATATGATATTGAAGCTTCTTACAAAGGAACATTGAAGTATCTGTACTCCCAGTCGCTTCAGGCTACCCAGTCAGGTTATGATATCCAGCTTCCGCTTTACAAGGTTATGATTTATTCCAATAATTCAATTGTATCAGATTCTTCATTCGAAACCTGGTATGATGCTACCGGTAAGAGCTGTGGATTCGGAAATACACTTTACCTGAAAAATGGAAATTATGTATTAACAAGCAAGACGAAGAACTCCATATATGACTATACGGCTACAGCATATGTAACAGTTGCAGGAAACAGTACTATGGTAACAGCAAATGTTGTTATTTCCAGTAATATAAGCACAGTCAATACGGGTTCAAATCAGAGCATTACAGTATCTCCGGTCAGTCCTGCGATTCTTAAATTTACACCTACAACAAGCGGATATTATGAATTCTATGTGCCAAGTGTAAGCGGACTGGATAAGAGTATAGATGTATATGAATACTCAGATCCGGATAGTTCGAATGATAGATATGACTGGTTTGATTCAAGTTCCAGTGCGTCAATTACTGCATATATGTATGCGGGTCATACTTACTATTATAAGTTATCAAAAGAAAGTGGAAATGTTGCAAATGTAATATTCAATTTAACTTATGACAGTGACTATGAAGATTAAATGAACAGATGATTTATTTAAAAGTGAAATATTGATATTATTAATATAAAGCTTTTCAGGCAGGGTGCATAACATCCTGCCTGTTTTGTACAACTAAACAGCAAGGGTGTCTGTTACAAGATGTATTTTATTATGTAAAAATATGTATTATCGTCAGAAATGAAGATATCGCAACGGATATACATTTTAATTATATTATGCCAAAATATAAATAAACATCACCAACAATGCAGATACTATGTTGGAAACTATAAATTAGTATAAAGTCATAAGATATTCAAAGAATATGAACAAATTCAGAATTAGCTATTGTACAAAGTGAATGGATATGCAGGTATGATCTGTCTGGCTGGTGCTTGTATCATATAACAACATTAGCGAAGCTTCCATTATGAAGTGCACATTGTCAGCACATACGGGTGCATGTTTGAGCCGCAGGCGAGTTTGCACAGGAGTATGTGCGGATAAGACATGTGCACTTCATAGGAAGAGAAGCGCGTTGTTATATGATACAAGCACCAGCGGACACAACATACCTGCATATCCCTCACAAAACTAATGGCTAATTCTGAATTTTCCCCGCCAATTCCGGGTGTTGAATGTTTTTTATAATTGCGGTATAATATTGAATCAATATGTACAAATACAGGAAGTCTGGAGGTATACAGAATGAGTGAAGAAAATACAAGCACGTATGAAAATATAGAAGAAGAAAATTCCATCGGTCATGTACAGATCGCAGGCGAGGTAATCGCGATCATTGCAGGTCTGGCAGCAACCGAGGTAGACGGCGTATCAAGACTTGCCGGCTCACTATCAAATGAACTCGCAAGCCGTCTGGGCAAGAAGAATCCGGCAAAGGGCGTGAAAGTAGAATTATTGCCGGGCGAAGTAAAGGTAGATCTGGCAATTGACGTATTATATGAGTACAGCATTCCAACTGTGACAACACAGGTTCAGGATAAAGTAAAGCAGGCGATCGAGACTATGACAGGTCTTAATGTAACCAAGGTAAATATACGTGTAGCCGGCGTTCGCATGGCAGACGCAAACTAGAGAGGAACATATGACAAGACGAGAGATAAGAGAAACCGTATTTAAAATTTTATTCAGTCTGGAATTCAATGACATTTCAGAGATCAGAGAAGAAGCAGAACTCGAACTGGAGCATGCCAGCCTTTATGATGAAGACGATAACAAGATGGATGCAGTAGCCATGACAGAGGAAGAAAAAGCCTATGTTATAGATCGAGTAGAGGCAGTCGTAGCCCATATTACAGAGATCGATGAAACGATCAGTGGTATTTCCCAGGGATGGAAGCTTGGCAGAATCGGAAAAGCAGAGCTTGCTATCTTAAGACTGGCTGTATATGAGATCAAGTTTGATGAAGATATTCCTGTAAAGGTAGCGATCAATGAAGCAGTAGAGCTTGCAAAGACATACTGCGATGTAGAAGCAAAGAGCTTCATTAATGCACTTCTTGCAAAGCTTGCAGATTAGGTGAGAATATGGCAAAGAAAAGCTATACCGTCGGACAGGTAAATGGATATATCAAGAATCTGATCAGCAGTGATTATCTGCTTGGTGATATTTATGTGAAGGGAGAAGTCTCTAACTGCAAATATCACAGTTCCGGGCATATCTATTTTTCATTGAAGGATGAGACCGGTTCGATCATGGCTGTTATGTTTAAAAGTTATGCATATTCCGGTCTTGATTTCAAACTGGAAAATGGGCAGCAGGTAGTCTGCCACGGAAGTGTGAATATCTACGAACGGGATGGCAGATATCAGTTATATGTAAAAGAGATCAAGCTGGATGGGATTGGAAATCTCTATGAGCGGTATGAACAGTTGAAACAGAAGCTGTATGAACAGGGACTGTTTGAATTTGATATCAAGAAGCCGATACCGGCATATCCGAAGCGGGTAGGTATCGTGACAGCACAGACAGGTGCGGCGATCCAGGATATCAGAAACATCGCAAAGAGAAGAAATCCATATGTCCAGCTTATCCTGTATCCGGCAAAGGTACAGGGAGATGGGGCAGCAGAAGATATCGCGCATGGAATCGAAGTGTTGGATAACATGGGCGTAGATACGATCATTATCGGTCGCGGCGGCGGCTCGATCGAAGACCTCTGGGCGTTTAATGAGGAGGTTGTTGCATGGGCAATCTATCATGCAAAGACGCCGATCATTTCCGGTACAGGTCATGAGATTGATAATACGATCGCTGATTATGCGGCGGATCTTCGAGCACCGACACCATCAGCCGCCTGTGAGCAGGCAATCCCGGATGTGATGTCTACAGTCCATCAGGTCATAAATCAGGGCAGACAGATGGACTATCTGATGAAGCGAAGACTTGCAGCATATCAGGAGAAGCTGCAGGCTGCAGAAAGGCATCTTCGTATCCTGAATCCGAAGCAGAGGCTTGCACAGCAGCAGATCTATCTGGATGATCTGTCAGATCGTTTAAACCGTGCTATGAAGAACAAATACGACAGATACGAACACCGGGTGATGCTTCTTGCAGAACGACTGCATGGTCTGTCACCATCGGCGAAGCTTGTAAATGGATTTGGATACATCGAAAAGATCGGAACACCGGTAACAACGATTAAAGAGATAGAAAAAGGTGACCACATTACCATCCGTGTTCATGATGGTTTGATCGAGACAAGAGTAACGGATGTAAAAGGGGAAGATTAGAAATGGCAGAGAAGATGGAAAAGGAGGATTTCTCGATCGAGGAATCCCTGAAGAAAATAGAAGCGATTACGGCTGTCTTAGAGAATCCTGCGACATCGTTAAAGGATAGTCTGGCAGCCTATGCCGAGGGCGTACAGCTTGTTCAGGCATGTAAGGATAATTTGTGTGATGTAGAAAAAGAAATGATCGTATTAAGTGGAGAAAACAGTGGAAAAGAATAAATTAGAACTTCGTACAAAAGAAGTACAGGATATTATATACACATATGCACCGGCAGAAGAAGGGTTTCAGAAAACTATCTTTACGGCAATGAACTATTCCTTTCAGGCAGGAGGAAAGAGACTCCGTCCGTTATTAATGCAGGAAACCTATCGTTTATTTGGCGGAACAGGAAAAGTTGTAGAGCCTTTCATGGCAGCAATCGAGATGATACATACCTATTCCCTGATCCATGATGATCTGCCGGCATTGGATAATGATGAGTACCGCAGAGGCAGAAAGACTTCTCATGTGGTATTCGGTGAGGCAATGGCTATCCTTGCTGGTGATGCGCTTTTAAATTATGCATTTGAGACAGCCTGTAAGGCATTTGAACTGGAACCGGGGAATCAGACTGTTGCCAGGGCATTCATGATCCTTGCAAAAAAAGCAGGTGTAAACGGAATGATCGGTGGCCAGGTTGTAGATGTAGAGATGACAGGGAAGCAGATGAGTGGTGATCAGCTTCATTTTGTATATGAGAATAAAACGGGTGCGTTGATCGAGGCATCGATGATGATCGGTGCAGTACTTGCCGGAGCAACGGAAGACGAATTGAAGCAGGTCGAGATGATCGCATCGGATATCGGACTGGCATTCCAGATCCAGGATGATCTTCTGGATATTCTGGGTGACAGCGCAGTTCTTGGAAAACCTGTCTGCTCAGATGAAGAAAATGGTAAAGTAACCTATGTCACGGTCCACGGACTTGAGGAGTCCAAGAAGGATGTCGCGGAGATATCCAGGCGTGCAGTTACAAGGCTGGATCAGCTTCCGTATAAGAACGAATTTCTGGATGAATTGATTCTGGAACTGGTCAACAGAAAGAAATAACAGAGATGAAAGATATGAGTATACTGGATCGAATACAAGAACCAAATGACATAAAGAAAATAGATGAGAAAGATCTGCCGGAGCTGGCACAGGATATCCGAGAGTTTCTGATTGCAAATGTCAGCGAGACGGGTGGGCATCTGGCGTCAAACCTTGGGTGCGTGGAACTTACGATCGCACTTCATCGTGCGATGGATTTCCCGGCTGATAAGCTGGTATGGGATGTAGGACATCAGTCCTATGTGCATAAGATCCTGACCGGACGAAAAGATCAGATGACAACGTTACGGAAGTTTGGCGGTTTAAGCGGATTTCCCAAGACCAGTGAGAGTGATTGTGATGCTTTTAATACAGGACACAGTTCGACCGCGATGTCGGCGGCACTTGGTATGGCATGCGCAAGAGGGATCAAAGGAACAAAGGAGAAGATTGCAGCCGTTGTCGGTGATGGTTCCTTCACCGGTGGTATGGTCTATGAAGCGCTAAATAACATGGCAGAGGTCAAGACCGGATGTCTGGTCGTGCTGAATGACAATGAGATGTCGATCGATCACAATGTAGGAGGAATGTCAAGCTATCTGAGTAAGCTTCGTGTCGGTCAGCCATATAATGATTTGAAAAACGGAATCGAGAAAGCATTGATGCATATACCGGTAGCAGGCGAGAAGCTTGCCAAAGGACTGAAGCGGTCAAAGGACTCCCTGAAGCAGATGTTTGTTCCGGGAATGTTCTTTGAGGAGCTGGGCGTTACCTATATCGGACCGATCGATGGACACAATATAAGATTGATGGAAGAAACCTTTAAACGTGCATTTAAGTTAAATAAACCGATTCTGGTTCATGTGAAAACGATCAAGGGAAAAGGGTATAAATATGCGGAGAAGCATCCATGCTACTTCCATGGGATCAGTTCTTTTGATGTTGAAACCGGTAAAGTTAAAAATGTTGAAAAAGGTTTATCCTATACAGGTGTATTTGCGAGAAAACTGGTAGAACTTGGAACAGAAAATAATCGGATCGTTGCAATCACAGCGGCGATGAGCAAGGGAACCGGAGTCAATAAATTTGCAGAGAAATTCCCGGATCGGACCTTTGATGTGGGAATTGCAGAAGAACATGCGGTTACATTTGCGGCAGGACTTGCTGCGGAAGGAATGATCCCTGTGGTAGCGGTATATTCTTCCTTCTTACAGCGGGCTTATGATCAGATCCTGCATGATGTCTGTATGCAGAATCTGCATGTTATATTTGCAATCGACCGGTCAGGGCTGGTCGGGGCAGACGGTGAGACACATCAGGGAATCTTTGATACGGCATTTTTATCGCATATTCCGAATCTGGTCATTATGGCTCCGAAGAACCGCTATGAGCTCACTAGAGCGATGGAATGGGCAGTAGCCTATGATGGACCGGTAGCGATCAAATACGCCAGAGGACAGGCATATTATGGCTTAAAAGATTATAATGAGCCGGTCGAATACGGAAAGAGTGAGATCCTCCGTGAGGGAAGTGAGATCGCATTAGTAGCGGTTGGAAATATGGTGGAAGAAACCGAGAAATTATATAACCGGTTCTTACAGGAAGGCAGACAGGTGACCTTTGTCAATGCAAGGTTTATCAAGCCGTTAGATAAAGAGATGATCGACCGTCTGGCAGAGACACATAAGCTGATCGTGACGATCGAGGAAGGTATCCTGCATGGCGGTTATGGTGCTTTGGTTGAGGAATATCTGGAATCAAAGGCGAGTGATGTGAAGGTGCTTCCGATCGCGATCGAAGATACCTTTGTCCGTCACGGAAGTGTAGAAGAACTGAGAAAGATGTTAAAGATAGATGCTGAATCCATATATGACCGGATTCAGAATGTGATGGAGTAGAGATGAAAGAACGACTGGATGTAATGATGGTAAATCGTGGGCTTGCAGAGTCCAGAGAAAAAGCAAAGGCGATCATTATGTCGGGCATTGTCTATGTGGATAACATAAAGGAAGACAAGGCCGGATCGACATTTGATGAGAAAGCCCGGATAGAAGTAAGAGGAAATACATTAAAATATGTGAGCCGTGGGGGTTTAAAGCTTGAAAAGGCAATGGACTGCTTCGGAGTAAGTCTTGCGGGAAAAGTGGCAATGGATGTCGGATCTTCAACCGGTGGATTTACAGACTGTATGCTGCAAAATGGTGCGGTCAAGGTGTACTCGGTGGATGTCGGACACGGACAGCTTGCATGGAAGCTTCGAAACGATGAGCGGGTTGTCTGTATGGAGAAAACAAATATCCGTTATGTGACACCGGATGATATCGAAGACAGGATTGAATTTGCATCGATCGACGTATCCTTTATCTCTTTGACAAAGGTGCTTCCTCCGGTAAAAGAGCTTCTGACGGACGACGGAGAGATCGTGTGTCTGATCAAGCCACAGTTTGAAGCTGGCAGAGAAAAGGTCGGTAAAAAAGGCGTTGTCAGAGATCAGAAGGTGCATGTGGAAGTGGTTGAGATGATCGTTGACTTCGCAAGACAGATCGGATTCAGGACACTTGACTTAAGCTATTCTCCGATCAAGGGACCGGAAGGAAATATCGAGTATCTTTTGTACATAACAAAGGATCAGACAAAGGAAAATAAAGAATTTGATATAAAGGCTATGGTGGAAGAGTCACACAGAAGCCTGTAAGAGGAGTATAGATCCGATGAATCGTTTTATGATCGTGGTGAATCCCGATAAGGACACCGATTCGACAGTTACAAACAGAATACAGAGTTATCTGGAAGCACATGGAGCAGTTTGTATGGTGAGGGATGTATTCCGGCTGGAGCCTTCGGACTGGGAGACTTTAAAGAAAGAGCAGTTTGACTGTGTACTGGTTCTCGGTGGTGATGGAACACTGTTATGCATGGCAGGTGAGACGGAAGATATCGATATACCGTTATTTGGAATTAATCTGGGTACAGTAGGCTTCCTGACAGAAGGGGAGGTTGCTAATATCGAAGAGATACTGGATCGGCTGCTGACAGATGATTTTGCGATCGAAGAACGAATGATGGTTACAGGTACGGTGACAAAAGCAGATGGCACAACGTATCGCAAGAGTGCCTTAAATGATATCGTGATCAGTCGTGCAGGATTTTCCAGACTGATAGGGCTTAATGTGTCTGTTGATGGACAGGTGCTTGATACATATGAGGCAGATGGTGTTGTGATATCGACACCGACAGGCTCTACCGGCTATAATCTGTCAGCGGGGGGACCAATCGTCAGCCCGGATGCAGAGTTGTTAGTGATCACGCCGGTATCGCCGCATTCGCTGACTGCAAAGAGTATCGTATTATCCAGCAAAGAGAGGATCACGATAGAGATCACCAAGAAGCGTAAGACACAGGATACAGAGGCAATCTGTTCCTTTGATGGTGGTAATGATGTGGAATTATCCGTTGGTGACCGGGTGGATATCCGCAAGTCTGAGAAGATAACCAGACTGATCAAGGCAAGTAATGTAAATTTTTATGAAATACTTAGAAATAAATTAGGAGGAAACTGAGATGAAATATCAAAGACAGGCAAAGATATTGGAGCTTGTTGAAAAATATGATATTGAAACACAGGATGATCTTCTGGAGAAGCTGAAGGAAGAAGGATTTCAGGCAACACAGGCAACCGTTTCCAGAGATATTCGGGAAATGAATCTGACCAAGGTATCCGTACCGGGAGCCAGACAGAAATATGCCGTAGAGAAGAACAATCGTTATGAGACACTGGATTCCTATAAGAAGGTTCTGAGCACAGGAATTATTTCTGTAGATGCGGCAGAGAACCTGATCGTGATCAAGACAATCTCTGGTGTTGCCATGGCTGTAGCGGCAGCGCTGGATCATATGGATATTGATGGGCTGATGGGCTGTATTGCGGGAGATGATACGATCTTCCTTGCTGTGAAGGATAAGAGCCTGACGATGTCGATCAAGGCGCAGATTGAAAAGATGTAAATTCTGTTATTTTGTGCATGGAATATACAGGAGGACATATGCTTTTAAATGTACACATAAAAAATATCGCATTGATTGAAGATGCAAATATCAATTTTACAGATGGACTGAATATCTTAACCGGTGAGACCGGTGCAGGTAAGTCTATTATCATGGGAGCTTTAAAGATTGGTATGGGAGGCAAGCTCCCAAAAGATATGCTGAGAGATCCGGAAAAAGAAGGCTTCTGTCAGTTATTATTTTTTATTGATGATGAATCATTGTTTGAGCAGCTGCAGGAGCTTGACGTTACACCATCAGAGGATGGAGAGATCATCATAACCAGACGAATAGTAAATGGCAGAACCATGAATACTATTAATGACCGGACAGTAACAGCGGCAAAGTTAAAAGATGTTTCGGCACTTCTTGTGGATATGCATGCACAGCATGAGCAGCAGATCCTGTTGAAGAAGGCAGAGCATTTGAATATTCTGGATAAATTTGCAAAAAGACCGCTTGCATCATTAAAACAGAAATATGAAGACTGCTATAAAACATTTGAAGATCTTCGAAAAGAACTGGAAGAAGGACAGATGGATGAGGGCGAGCGGAAACGGAAGCTGGAATATATCCAGTTTGAAGCAGGAGAGATTGAAGGTGCCAGGCTGGTTCCGGGAGAAGATGAAGAACTGGAAAAACAGTATCGTAAGATGGTGAATGCCAAGGATATCGTGGAAGCAGTTTCTGAGGTTTATTCGATCACAGGGTATAATCGGAACGCATCTGCCGGAAATGAGATTGGACGTGCGCTTGCAAGCTTAAAAGCGGTAAAAGGTCTGGACGAGGAGATGGAGAGCATCTTCAGTGAGCTTACCAATATTGATTCGTTGTTAAATGATTTTAATGTATCGGTCAGTGATTATATGCAGAGTATGGAATTCGATGAGTCTGAATTCCATGAGGTTGAAGACCGGTTGAATACCATTAATAATTTAAAAGGAAAATACGGCAGAACGACAGACGATGTGCTTGCCTATCTGGAGCAGTTGAAGCAGGATGAAGCAAAGCTTGTGCAGTATGAGGAATATGCGGGAGAATTGCAGCAGAAAGTAGAATCAGCAAAAAAAGAACTGGATCAGGCAGCGGAAGCTTTAAGTGCAGAACGAAAGATTCAGGCAAAAGAATTATGTAAGCGGGTATCAGAGGCGCTGGAGGATCTGAGCTTTAATCAGATCCGGTTCGATATGCATTTTGACCGTCTGGCGCATCCGGGCATCTCCGGTATCGATGATTGTTACTTTGTTGTATCGACAAATGTCGGAGAAAAGGAACGTCCGCTTTATGAGGTTGCATCCGGCGGTGAGCTATCGAGGATCATGCTTGCGATCAAATCCTGCATGGCATCGGAAGATAACATTGATACTCTGATATTTGATGAGATTGATGTTGGTATCAGCGGCAGAGCAGCATCAAGTGTGGCAGCAAAGCTTGCGGTTATATCAAAAGCGCATCAGGTGATCAGTATTACGCATCTGCCACAGATCGCGGCAATGGCGGACAGCCATTACAGAATTGAAAAAGTGGTAAAGAATGGCAAGACGATCACGCAGATCTCCAAGTTAGACCGGGAAGAATCTGTGCTTGAGATTGCCAGACTGCTTGGCGGTGCAGAGATCACAAATGCCGCGGTTGAAAATGCCAGGGATATGAAAGAACTGGCAGACAAAGCAAAAATACACTAATTAAAAACAGAACAAAAAAACCAATACTAAGAGTAGCAATAAAACAATTGCTGCTCTTTTTTTACGCGGACAACGAGCCAAAGTCTGTGCTTGCACAAGACCTTGGCGACTGTCGCGATAACCATAAGAAACCGGAGGCATGTTTCTTATGGTCTATGCAGCATTTACAGAAAGGAGTATTGGGATGGAAGAAGGAACAAAGACGTCGAACCGTTACCGTTCGCTGCTGATCGGATTTTTGATCTTGGATCTGATCGCATTTACACTGTTGGCAATCGCTTATTTCTGGAATGGAGATATCGGAGATCAGGAGATCAAGTATGAAGATGCGGAGCTTGTATTCGATGATCTGTCCGGACAGAAAGTAATACCGTCCGGCGAGCCGGTCGGGATCTATCTGAAAACAGATGGCGTTATGGTCGTAGATTGTGGCGAGGTGGAAACTGCACAGGGAGAGATCTGCTCTCCCTGTAACGGCCTGCTTCAGACAGGAGATTACATCACAGCTGTAAATGAAACAGCCATATCAACAAAAAAGGAACTGATGCAGGCTTTATCCGGGAATAATACCGGAACTGTGAGACTTACATTTCTGCGGGACGGAAAGTCACAGGTAGCAGAGGTTACACCTGTGAAAACAAATAAGAATGCTTATATGTTAGGACTGTGGGTGAAGGATGACATATCGGGTATCGGAACAGTGACCTTCCTATGTGGCAATCAGTTTATGGCACTTGGACACAGCGTATCGGATAATGATACCGGGCTTAAGATCAGCAGCACCGGTGGGGGTATCTATACTACACATATAACGAAGATCAACCGATCTTTTGTATCGATGCCGGGGCAGCTTCAGGGAACGATCCTTTACAAGAAGGATCTGATCGGAATTGTAGAAGGTAATTATGATAACGGAATCGGCGGATATCTCGATGAAGAATATGTGGCGAAGCATTACAAAGCTGCAGAAGCCATGTATATCGCAGATCCTGGTGAAGTTCAGACCGGAGAGGCATATATTTATTCCAGATTGGATGGGAATCTGAAAAAATACAAGATCAACATTCTGGCGGTTCATACCGATACTGCCAATAAAAATATGGAATTTAAGGTAGAGGACGAGGATCTGATCGCACTTACCGGCGGCGTCTGTCAGGGCATGAGCGGAAGCCCAATCGTACAGAATGGCAAGCTGATCGGTGCGGTCACACATGTGCTTGTGGATGATCCGACGGAAGGGTATGCTGTATTTATTGAAAATATGATAAAGTAGTGACTTAATTGATCATTCATGTTAGAATCGAAGCTGTACACTGTAAAAAGAAAAAGAGAAGGGATATTTTGCTTCAGGGTACATGGAGCAGAAGTTAGAGTACGATGGATATACAAAACAATAACAACAGAAGTTCATTTTCGGGGAAGATAGGATATGTGCTGTCGGCGGCAGGAGCGTCGGTCGGTCTTGGAAATATATGGCGGTTCCCGTATCTGGCAGCAAAGTACGGAGGAGGAATCTTTCTTCTGATCTATATTCTGCTGGCACTCACATTTGGATATACGATGATCGTTGCTGAGTCTGCGATCGGTCGTATGACAAGAAAGAGTCCGGTCGGAGCGTTTCGGTCATTTGGTAAGAAGAAATGGTTGTCCTTTGGCGGTTGGATCAATGCGATCATACCGGTGCTGATCGTACCATATTATTCGGTGATCGGTGGCTGGGTTATCAAATATCTGGTGGAATATGTCAAAGGAAATGGAAAGAATCTGGCAAAGGATGGATATTTTACAGACTTTATCTCGAATGGCATTTCGACAGAGCTTTGTTTCATCGTATTCTGTCTGTTTACGCTTGGGATCATCTTTGCAGGTGTTCAGAATGGTATTGAACGTGTATCAAAGATCATGATGCCGGTACTGATCGTATTATCGATCCTTATTGCTGTATATTCAGTGACAAGACCGGGGGCATTAAAGGGCGTGAAGTATTTTCTTGTTCCGAATTTTGATAATTTCTCATGGATGACTGTGGTAGCGGCGATGGGGCAGATGTTTTATTCCCTGTCGATCGCAATGGGTATTCTGATCACATTTGGTTCTTATATGAAAAAGGATACGGCGATCGAGGATGCTACAAGGAATGTTGAGGTGTTTGATACGGCGATTGCGATCATGGCAGGACTTATGATCATTCCTGCGGTATTCGCATTTTCAGGCGGTAATCCTGACACTTTACAGGCAGGTCCTTCATTGATGTTTATAACGATCCCTAAGGTATTTCAGAATATGGGACTTGGAACAATAGTCGGTATTCTGTTCTTCCTGTTGGTTTTATTTGCAGCAGTAACCAGCTCAATCGCACTGACTGAGAGTGCAGTATCCACATTTGAGGATGAGATCGGTTGGAGCAGAAAGAAAGCAATTGTTTTCGTAGGTGTGATCATGCTGATCCTTGGAAGTCTGTCATCACTTGGATATGGACCGCTCGCCTGTGTAAAGATTATCGGTATGCAGTTCTTAGACCTGTTTGATTTCCTGACGAATTCGGTTATGATGCCGATCGCAGCACTTATGACCTGCTTACTGGTTTCAAGAGTTGTGGGAATCAATAAGATAGAAGAAGAGATTCGTCATGGCGAGGGTGCATTCCGCAGAAAGAAGATCTTTGTTGTGATGATCAAATACATATGTCCGGTCTTTGCCCTGATCATTCTTGCAAGCTCGGTTGCAAATGCACTTGGCTGGATCTCGATGTAGGATAAAAAGCAAAACTTCATTTAAAAATATAAATAAAATCTCCCCATTGTCTGTATTATGACCGCAGTTGTTGACTGTGGAAAATATATCGCAGTCAAAGGGAGATTTTTTGTTTTCAAGAATTTTGTATTGACATTTTATGTACACACCCATATAATTACCTATGGTAATTAACAAAGGTAATTATCAAATGAAAGTAAATTTATATCATTATTTGCAGGGAAAGAGCAGTTTTTATGAGAGATTTTTTCAACAAATTAAGATCAGAAGGGAGTATCAGAGCATGAATGCAGATAAGATCAAACGGATGTTAGATGCCTGTTATCTGGCAAAACGTATCCGGGAATTGCTTCCGGAGCTGCCAGAGGGTGTTACACCAGCATATATTCAGTACATGGATGTCATACATATCATTAAGGAGCAGCAGGAGCATGTAAAGATTTCCGATATCAGTGACTATCTGAAGCTGCCAAGACCGGGCGTGACAAGGACGGTAAAAGAGATGGAAAGCAAAGGGTATCTCAGCAAATATGCTTCAGAGGAGGACGGCAGGATCACTTATATTCAGATCACAGAGAAAGGTGAATTGCTGTCAGATAAATATGATAAGAATTATTACAGTCGTTTAGTTCGATATATGGATGACATTTCAGATGATGAAGCGGACTGTATGATCGATACGATCAGTAAATTCTATAAGGTCATGAGTGAGAGGAGGGTTACCATTGAATAGTTCAAAGTCAGATTTTACACAGGGAAGTATACTTGGGAAGTTAATTCCGTTTATGATGCCGGTGCTTGGTGCACTTGTATTACAGGCGGCATATGGAGCAGTTGACCTTCTGGTGGTTGGACGATTTGGCAGTACCTCCGGTCTGTCTGCGGTATCGACCGGAAGTCAGGTTTTAAATCTGGTTACATTTGTGATTACACAGCTTGCTATGGGAATTACAGTATTGATTGCGAGATATATCGGTGAGAAGAAGCCGGAACAGATCGGAGCATTGATCGGTGGATCTGCCGTCGTATTTGCGGTGATCTCAGCCGTGCTGTTTGTTGTGATGATTGCCTTTTCGCGGCCAATCGCGATACTGATGCAGGCGCCGGAAAAGGCAGTAGGACTTACCGCAAGTTATGTCCGTATCTGTGGAGCAGGCATTTTCTTTATTGTTGCATATAACCTGTTGGCGGCGATATTTCGTGGACTCGGAGACAGTAAATCCCCATTGATCTTTGTGGCAGTTGCCTGTGTGGTAAATGTCATTGGGGATCTGATCCTGGTAGCAGGCTGTCATATGGATGCGACAGGAGCTGCGATCGCAACTGTAGCAGCACAGGCAGTGAGCGTGGTATTTGCAATCTGTCTGCTTATAAAGAAGCAGCTTTCATTTACGATCACGAAGGCAGATTTCAGATTGAATGAGCATTGCAGAAAAGTACTGAAAACAGGACTGCCACTGGCACTTCAGGAGTGCCTGACCCAGGGATCCTTTCTAGCATTATGTGCGTTCGTGAATCGTCTGGGACTGGAAGCATCATCGGGTTATGGTGTAGCCTGTAAGGTTGTAAATTTTGCCATGCTGATACCAAGCTCCCTGATGCAGTCGATGGCATCCTTTGTTTCGCAGAATGTGGGAGCCGGAAATGAGAAGCGGGCGAAGAAAGCAATGTATTCCGGAATCGGTGTTGGCCTTGTGATCGGATGTATCGTATTTATCTTTGTAATGTTTAAAGGAAATCTTCTGACAGGAATCTTTACAACTGATAGAATCGTTGTTCAGAAAGGATATGATTATCTGCGGGGCTTCGCATTGGAGACCATCGTAACAGCGGTGTTGTTTAGCATGATCGGATATTTCAATGGACATGACAAGACGCTGTGGGTTATGATACAGGGATTGATCCAGACCCTGCTTGTCCGCCTGCCGCTGGCCTATTATATGAGTATCCAGCCGGATGCCAGCCTGACGAAGATCGGACTTGCAGCACCGGTTGCAACGATATTTGGTATTGTGATCAATATCATCTTCTATATTCATATGAATAAGAAGATGAGAGACAAGTCGCTTTAAAGCTGCTAAAAGAAGTTATAGCTTCTCTATGTTTCAAATGCATTTTTAAAATCCCGTTTCTGTTCACCGCGGTAAAAGAGGACGGAGACTGCAGTTCCGCAGCACCAGCCGACCGGCCAGGAGCACCAGATACCGACAGAACCGAACATCTTTGAAAAGATGATGGATAAGATTACTCGAAGAATCAGATCGGTAAAGGCGGAGATCATGAATTTGTTCATGATACCTGCGCCACGCAGGATTCCGTCTGCCATTAATTTGATGGAAACGATGAAATAAAATGGTGCAAGGATACACAGGAAAACGATACCTGTCTTGATCGCAGTTGCAGTCGGATTGTCAAGAAAGAGCAGTAACAGCCATCTTCCGCAGGTGAAGTACAACAGCGCAAACGGAATACATAACAGCCAGACCAGTTTTAAGGAAGCTTTGAAACCGGAACGGATACGGTCAATTTTACCCGCACCGATATTCTGGGCGGTATAGTTTGATATACCGTTTCCCAGTGTGGTAAGAGAGGTAATGACCAGATTGTTCAGCTTGACAGCCGCAGAATATCCGGCGATAACGCTGGTTCCGAAGTCGTTGATAACGCTCTGGATGATAATATTTCCGATGGATATAAAACTCTGCTGTAAGGTGCTTGGGATAGCAACGACCAAGATCTGTTTTAAGATGCTGCCATCAAAGAACCGGAACCGGCCTTCTGTCTTGATACCGGTAAGACGGCGAATCACAACAGTGACAGCCAGAACGGCACTGACACCCTGACAGAGGAAGGTTGCCCAGGCAACACCTGCGATTCCCATCTGAAAGGATTTTACAAATAAGATATCGACAAATATATTGGAAACGGATGATATTGCAAGGAAGATGAACGGAGTTCTGGAATCACCGAGAGCGGAGAAGATTCCGGTTGCAATGTTGTAAAAGAACATAAATGGAAGACCATAGATATAGATGTTCAGATACAGCAGGGAAGCATCCATGATATCGCCCGGAGTGTGAATCAGAGCAAGCAGCTCCCGGCTGGTGAGCAGACCGGCGATCACCATAACAGCCAGTAAAACAGCCGTAAAGATAAAGGTGGTCGATACAGCCGTCTTCATATTCCGATATTCTTTTGCTCCAAATAATCTGGATACGATAACCGAGCATCCCATATTGCATCCAAATGCAAATGCGATAAAGATCAATGTGATCTCGTAACTGTTGCCAACAGCGGCAAGAGCACTTTCATTGATAAATTTTCCGGCAACCAGACTGTCGGCAATGTTATAGAGCTGCTGAAAGATCACACTTCCAAAGAGTGGCAGACAGAAACGCCACAGCACAGATTCCGGTTTCCCTACGGTCAGATCCTTGTTCATTTTTATTCGTCCTCATTTCTTTTTTTATGACATGATGAATTATAGAACGATAAAATAAAATGTCAAGAATGATTAAAGGTTCCCGTGGAGTAATTGGGATAAATCATCAGGTGTATCAATATCCCTTAGTTCGTTTATATCTGAAACAGAAATGGTACGGATACGATCAGGATGATTATTTATTACCAGACTGCCGCCTTTTCTTAAAGGAAGATTCTGAAGTTCCTCAAAAAATTCAGACGGGAAGATAACAGGAGAACCGACTATATCTCCATAACAGGTTCGCCAGATTGAGTTTCTGTCATTTTCCGCACAAAGAAGCAGCGAGATCATGGATTCTTTTTGAAGCAAAGGCTGGTCGGCGGGGAGAAAGACGCAGCGATCGATATGATCACCAATGGTTTCCAGACCGAGGCGAATCATGTCGTTTCGATGCGGAAAGGTATGAAGCAGTACCGGAATATTTTGTTTTATACATAGGCTCTGAATTTCCTTGTGAATGGTTACCACGACAGATGTTGTAAACAGATTCTTAATAATGTTAAGAGAGAAATCGATCAATGGTTGTCCATTGAAATCAGCAAGCAGCTTATTTCCACCAAAGCGGGTACCCTGACCGGATGCCATGATGATACAGCCTGCATTTCCATATGGTTGATCGAGATCCACAAGGAAAACATCCTTATGGTTACGCAGTTCCTCCAGGAATGGAAGCTTTTGTTTTCGCACGACCATGAGAAGCTGTTTGTGCTTCATTAAGGTTCGTATAGCTTGCCGGTATTTGCAGGAATTACTTTCCAGAAAGCCGATTTCATCAATCGTGATCCATTCGGAAGTTGCATGCAGACAGGAATGTAAGAATGCGGTTCCTTTTTCATCAAAGTTTTCGGGAATAGCACGCATCTGATTTCTCTTATGGGTTGGATCCGGATGAAAACGTCCAATCTGGATTATTTCTTTTGAACAGTTATTTTTCAGGTAGACCCCTTTTTCCGGTACTACCCAGGAGGTAACACCGGGCATCGGGGAGGAAAAGAGAGATGACAGAAGTGTTGTTTTTCCACTTCCGGATGCTCCTGTCAGAACCAGATGTTTTTTTCCGCTAGTCTGAAAAGATCTCCATATAGAGTTTGCTGTTGGCCTCATTACAGGCATTCCGGTAGGTTTCATATTTTTTCAGCCATTCCTTTCCCTCTGGAGTCAGAGTACTTCCACCACCGGATCTGCCACCGGTGCTGCGTTTTGTCAGAGAAAATCCCAGTTCTTTTTCTGCCTTATTGATCATACGGAGTGCCTTTGTATAGGCAAGTCCCATAGAGATTGATGCAGAACGGAGAGAGCCGGTTTCTTCGATCATATGAAGCAGTTGGCATGGCCCGGCTCCAAAAAATTTTTCGTGATTTTCATTTACAAAATAAATTTTTGTTATTGCTTTCAAGATGTTTCAGCCTCCTTTATCATAACAAGCCTGCTATTTCCAAGACGATCGATAAGCTTTGACAGACTGATTGTACCATATATTTTGGAAAGAAGCTGTTCCATCTCGGAAATTGATGTTTCGGATGGAATGATCGTACCGATCAATCTGCCGTCTGACAGGATCAGAAGTGAATCACAATAATTTAGCGCCAGAGCTGAATCATGTAGTGTGATCAGGGCAGAAGCATGATTTTGTTGGATATAATCCTGTAAAAGCTCCATTGCCTGATAACGTAGCCGAAAATCTAAGGCACTTTCCGGTTCATCCAAAAGAAGAAGTTTTCGTTTGCCTGCAAATGTACGTGCTAATATACATAATTGTTTCTGACCGGCACTCAGGCTTTGAAAATTATCATACATCCGGTTGCCAAGACCAACATCCATAAGTGCCTGTATAGCTGATTCCTTCATTTGCCGGGTTGGAGTCTGCAACAGTTTAAGTTCAGGGTTGAACCCCATCATAACTACATCAAAAAGCGTGAGATCTAAAGAGATACTGTTATTTTGTGGTATATATCCACAAAGCCTTGCCAGTTCCTTTGGGGAAATTGATTCTACGGTAATTGTATCAAGCTGACAGTTCCCCGTATGGGGAAGCAGATTTGCCAGGGACTTGATCAAGGTGGTTTTTCCGCAACCGTTTGCCCCAAGTATACCAATAATCTGACCGGAGTCGACGGAAAAACTGATATTTTTGATAATGTTTGTTCCATTATATCCGGCAGACAGATTGTTTACAGTCAGTAATTTCATATCCGATCACTTCTCCTTATACATAGATAGATTAAGAATGGGACTCCTAAAAGACTTGTAAAGATACTTACAGGCAGTTCTGTGGATGCTATACTACGAGCAAATATATCTCCCATGGTTAGCAGACATCCACCAATCAGCCCACTTAGCAGCATAGTGGATATCCGGTTATTTTTTAGTAATAAACGTGCTCCGTGGGGTGCCAGAAGAGATACGAAGCTGATCAGTCCGGTCATACTGATCACACCGGAAACAGCCAGTGTCGCAATCAACAAAACAATCAGACGAATCTGCTGTACATTTACACCGAGCATTTTTCCCTCATTATCATCTAAAGAGAGAAGGATGATCTGTCGATATAATAAGAATAGAATGACTGAACAGAAAAGACATAGGATAATATTTCCTTTTATGGAGTAGATGCTGATTCCATTTAGGCTTCCCATGATCCAATATTCAATCGATGCCAGTTGTTTTTCCGGATCTGCGGTTAATTTCAGACAAACCAGTGCCGTCTGTGCGAGACTGTGAACAGCAATTCCGGCAAGTACAATGCTGTGACCATCTCGGTCTGCGGTTAAGAAAGATAATACCAGTGCAAGGATAACAGAACAAACAGCCCCTGCAAAAGCAGAGACTGTGATCGCCATAGAACCGGATAAGAACAGAATTCCAAATGCTGCACCGGCACTGGCTCCCGAAGATACGCCAATGATATCAGGGGAGGCCAGAGGATTCCGAAAAACGGTCTGATAGACAAAACCTGCCATGCCAAGGACAAATCCTCCGATAGCACCGATAACAGCGCGGCTGGCACGGAGCGTAAGAAATACTCGCCATTGCATGGAGTCTCCGGCTATCAGACCGGTCAGGGTGATCCTGTATTTTCCGATAAACAGGGAAGCTGCTGTCAGAAGAATCAGACCTACGCTTCCGGCAATAAGATATAAATTTGCTTTATTTTTTGATTCCATAGAATGTTTCATAGAA
Organism: Clostridium sp. AF15-41; assembly: GCF_003604095.1. Lineage (NCBI taxonomy): Bacteria > Bacillati > Bacillota > Clostridia > Eubacteriales > Clostridiaceae > Clostridium > Clostridium sp. AF15-41. The sequence goes on along the minus strand of NZ_QTMQ01000008.1, from coordinate 87,553 downwards.
AGAATTCATCTCTTTCGTATAAGTATCAGTTGAAACCTGATCAGGATGCAGGATTCCGGCAAGCCAGATGGAAGCCAGGATACTAGCAGGTACAGGACTGTCCAGTGCTTCTATATCCCCCGGAATGGCATAAACGTGATTGTTTTTTACTGCTATGCAGTCTTTCAGGTTCGGATCGCTTAATACATCGTCTACTGTATATTCTGCATCGGAAGCAAGAATAATATAATCAGGATCCCAGGAGAGAAGCTGTTCATAGCTAATCTCGGTCCAATAGGTATCAGAGATATCAGATGCTACATTTTTACCGCCTGCAAGTTCGATAATACCTGATTGGTACATAGCTGGACCGGCAGTTGACAGGAGAGAAGAATTACCTGCAAGGTAAATATTCGGAGTGTCGTCTGCGGTTGCAAGAGAAGTAGTAAGCATTTCTTTTTCCTGATTAATGAAGTCAAGCAGTTGGTCTGCTTTATCCTGGGTATTTGTAGCTGTGGCAATAAGACTGATCATTTCGGATAACTGATCCGGACTTTCTGGATTTACCAGCAGCACAGGCATACCAAGCTCTGTCAGACTCTTTGCGGCATCCTTTAGCTTTAACGGCAAAATCACAAGATCCGGTGAAAGAGAAGCACAGGTTTCCAGATCGAATTCCTTTGCTGTTCCGACGTTTGGAAGTTCCTGAAGCTCCGGGGCAGCCAGTTTGTAGATCGGTCTTTTGTCTGCCTTTGCCTCAATACCTACCACCTTGCCCGATAATCCAAGTGCGATCAGAAGACTGGAAGGAATGTAGTATCCGCTTACAATCTTAGCTGGCTCTTTTTCAATGGTAACGGTGCGGTCTGCCTGATCCGTAACTGTGACCGGATAAGAGGTTTCTTTTTCGTCAGCTTCTGTAGACACATCATCTGAAGAAGTTTCTGATGATAATTCTGAGGTCGCTTCTGATGAAGCGGTTGTCCCCGTGCCTGCAGGCTTTGATGAAGTATTACAGCCTGCCAGAGATAAAAGCAGGGAACAGATTAAAAATAAGGATAAGCATTTTTTTAATGTTTTTTTCATAATAACTCCTTTTCGTTATATTTTAAATAATACAACGGTATTGTAGCAAAGCATCTTTTCAAAAACAAGTATTTTTACTATAATATATCTTGATATAGTGCGGCTAATGCAACATTTAAAGGAGCTTTTTATGGTAACAATTCAGAATTATATACGTGTTAAAAGTCTGGAAGAGGCTTATCAGTTAAATCAAAAAAAAGGCAGCTGTATAATCGGTGGAATGTTATGGACAAAGATGCAGAACCGGACGATATTGACAGCAATTGATCTGTGTGATCTGAAACTGGATCAGATCGAGGAGACAGAGAATGAGATCATTATCGGTTCGATGGTATCTCTACGACAGCTTGAATTGCATAGAGGCTTAAATAATTATACACAAAATTCTGTCAGAGACGCTGTAAAAGATATTGTCGGTGTACAGTTTCGTAACTTGGCAACGGTAGGTGGAAGTATCTGGGGACGTTTTGGTTTCTCTGATGTGCTGACGGTATTTCTTGCCATGGATACATATGTGGAATTATATCAGGGTGGGAGAATACCACTTAGAGAATTTGTGGGGCAGAAACCGGATCAGGATATTCTGGTTCGCCTGATCGTAAAGAAGACGTCCGGATGCTTCTCTTATGCATCTGTAAGAAATCAGAGTACTGATTTTCCGGTCATCGCATGTGCGGCTTCTGTTGTAGGCGGCGAATATCGTTTATCAGTGGGAGCAAGACCGGGACGAGCGATGCTTCTTCTGGATGAAGAAGGGCTTCTGTCAGAGAGACTGACAGAAGACTCTATAGAGGACTTTGCTATGTGGGCAGAGAAACATATTCCGACAGGAAGTAATCATCGAGCCGGAGCAAAGTATCGTTCCAGATTGATTCGTGTATTAAGTCAGCGATTATTAAATAAATTGAGAGAGGAGCAGAAATGGAGATAACAGTAATTGTAAATGGGAAAAAACTGGTGGATTCTATTGAACCGGATCTGCTTCTGATCGATTTTCTGAGAAAGCATGGCTGCTACAGTGTAAAGCGAGGCTGTGAAACTGCAAATTGCGGATTATGTACAGTCTTTTTGGACGGCATTCCTGTGCTTTCCTGCTCCGTGCCGGCAGCAAGGGCAGCTGGTCATGAGGTACAGACATTAGAGGGACTTCAGGAGGAAGCTTCTGAATTTGTCGGTTTTATTGCAGATCAGGGAGCTGATCAGTGTGGATTTTGCAATCCTGGATTTGTTATGAACACGATTGCATTATTGCGAGAGAATCCGGATCCTACAGATGATGAGATTCGTGCTTATCTGGCAGGAAATCTTTGCAGATGTTCCGGATATGAAGGTCAGTTACGGGGAATTCGAAATTATCTGGAATATAAGAGATCAGAGGAGGGCATTCATGGAAGAAAAGAAGTATAATTCAGTCAATCATTCGGTTCGTAAAAAAGATGCAATGCAGCTCCTTTTGGGAAAACCGGTTTATGTTGATGATATTACATCATCAGATGCTTTGACGGTAAAGCTTTTAAGAAGCCCATATGCCAATGCTATTGTAGAAGATATCAACGTAGCAATAGCAAAAAAAGTTCCGGGAGTTGTAGATGTTTATACATGGAAGGATGTGCCAAAGCAGAGGTTTGCGATTGCAGGACAGACATATCCGGAACCATCTCCCTATGATCGGCTGATCATAGACCGGCATGTGCGTTTTGTAGGGGATGTTGTTGCTATTATTGCGGCTACGGATGAGAAAGCTGCTTTAAAAGCAATGAAGCTGATAAAAGTGAAATATGATATCCTCGAACCGGTTCTTGATTTTCATCAGGCAAAGGATAGTGCTGTCCTTGTACACCCGGAGGAGGACTGGTTTCCACCTATGGAAGTTGGAGGAGATCCCGGACGGAATCTGGTTGCAAGTGAAAAAAACGGAGATGGTGATGTGGATGCTGTAATAGCGGATTGTGATGAGGTGTTCGAACACACATATCATATGCGGGCGTTTAACCAGGCAATGATGGAAACCTTCCGCACCTATACCTGTTTTGACCGATATGGAAGGCTTCATGTGATCTCATCTACACAGATTGTATTTCATGTGCGTCGTATCCTTTCCAGAGCACTGGGCATTCCAAAGAGCAGGATACGTGTTGAGAAACCAAGAATCGGTGGAGGGTTTGGGGCAAAACAGACAGCAGTCAGTGAAGTCTATCCGGCGTTTGTCACACTGAAGACCGGACAACCCGCCAAACTTATATTCACAAGAGAAGAGAGTCAGATTGCCGGTTCTCCGCGGCATGAGATGGAAGTTCGTGTACGCCTGGGAGCAGACCGGGACGGACATATCCGCGGACTGGATCTGTATACACTTTCAAATACAGGAGCATATGGAGAACACGGACCTACAACAGTTGGTCTGAGCGGACATAAATCGATTCCCCTTTATACAGGTGGACTTGAAGCATATCGGTTTAATTATGATGTAGTATATACCAATACGATGGCAGCCGGTGCTTACCGGGGATATGGTGCGACACAGGGTATATTTGCACTGGAAAGTGCTGTAAATGAACTTGCAGAAAGACTTGGAATTGATCCGACTGTAATCCGTGAAAACAACATGATCCGTGAAGGAATGAAGATGCCGGCATATTATGGAGAGACAGCAAATGCCTGCGCACTTGATAAATGTATGGCAAAATGCAAAGAATTATTTCATTGGGACGAAAAATATCCTGTTCGTGAGATGGGAGATGGGAAGGTAAGAACAGCCGGAGTAGCTATGGCGATGCAAGGCTCCTGTATCTCCAATCTGGATGTCGGATCGGCAACGGTAAAGCTGGCCGATGACGGAACATTTAATCTGATCATCGGTGCGGCAGATATGGGAACCGGATGTGACACGATTCTGGCTCAGATGGTGGCAGAATGTATGGATTGTTCTGTGGATGATGTAGCTGTATTTGGGGCAGATACAGATGCATCACCATATGATTCCGGTTCGTACGCATCATCTACAACATATGTTACGGGTAAGGCCGTAGAACTTGCCTGTGAGAAACTGCAAAAAAAGCTTTGTGCGATAGCAGCCGGTATGCTTTCCTGCAGTCCGGAGGAAATGATCTTTGAAAATGGAAGGGCATGTCGGGTCAATACAGATCAAAGTGTGTCACTTGCCGAGATTAGTGTAAAAGACCAGATTGCAAATGATATCGCAGCAGTAGCAACGGTTTCCCATTCTTCACCTGTATCGCCTCCGCCTTATATGGTCGGCATGGTTGAGATTGAGTTAGACCGATATACAGGAGAGGTAAAAATTCTGGATTATGTAGCTGTTGTTGACTGTGGAATTCCTATCAACCCGGCATTGGCACGTATTCAGGCAGAAGGCGGCATCGTACAGGGAATCGGGCATACACTGTTTGAGAATGTCACCTACAATGAAAGAGGATGTCCGATTGAATCCAGTTTCATGCAGTATAAGATTCCAACCCGCCTTGATATGGGACATCTTCAGGTAGAATTTGAACACAGTTATGAACCGACAGGCCCATTTGGAGCCAAGTCTATAGGAGAGATAGTGATCAATACACCTGCACCTGCAATTGCACATGCAATCTATCGTGCAACAGGCGTATGGCACAGAGAACTTCCGATCACTCCGGAAAAGATATTGATGTCCATGTTGGATGAAAAAGAATAAAGATGAGGAGAATTCACAAATGAAAAAAATATTTAAGCTGTCTGAGACAGCATTTCAGATGGATGGAAAGATGCCGCTTTCGCAGGCGATTCCGTTAGGATTACAGCATGTTTTGGCAATGTTTGTAGGAAACCTGACTCCACTTCTGATCATCACAGGAGCATGTGGCCTGGCAGGCGGTGAGTTCGCAGATCTACAGCTTTCTTTGCTTCAGAATGCGATGCTGATCGCAGGAATTGTGACATTGGTACAGTTGTTCGGAATTGGTCCGGTAGGGGGCCGGGTACCGATCATAATGGGAACATCTTCCGGATTTATAGGTGTCTTTAACAGTGTAGCAGCAACCATGGGTGGTGGTATACTGGCATATGGCGCGATCATGGGAGCATCTATTATAGGTGGTCTTTTTGAAACAGTGCTTGGCTTTTTCTTAAAGCCCCTTCGTAAGTTCTTTCCATCGGTCGTAACCGGTACCGTGGTAATGTCGATCGGATTAAGTCTGATTTCGGTAGGTATCAATTCTTTTGGTGGAGGAAATAAAGCAGAAGATTTTGGCTCCATTGAGAATCTGTTACTTGCGTTGTTTGTACTTATTGCGATCTTGTTTTTCAAACATGCGACAAAAGGCTTTTTGAGTTCTTCATCTATTTTATTTGGCATTATTTTCGGATACATTGCAGCAATGATCATGGGCTTTGTTTTGCCGAAAACCGGAGTGACGGCAGATGGTGTAGAATATACAAAGGCATGGGTGCTAAACTGGGATAAAGTTGCGGAAGCCTCCTGGTTTGCGGTTCCGAAGCTTTTGCCTGTAAAACCTGTTTTCGATCTGCGTGCGATTCTTCCGGTTCTTATTATGTTCATTGTAACTGCAGTTGAGACGGTTGGAGATATTTCAGGTGTTATGGAAGGCGGATTGGACAGAGAAGCAACAGATAAAGAACTTGCAGGCGGTGTTATGTGTGACGGACTGGGTTCTTCATTTGCAGCGATATTTGGTGTCCTGCCAAATACATCATTCAGTCAGAACGTTGGATTGGTAGCCATGACAAAGGTTGTAAACCGGTTCGCTCTTGCAACCGGAGCCATTTTCCTTGTCCTTTGCGGCTTATGCCCAAAGCTTGCTGCGTTGGTATCAATCATGCCACAGTCTGTATTAGGTGGCGCAGCAGTCATGATGTTTTCGTCAATTGTAATCAGTGGTATTCAGTTGATCACGAAGAATCCGTTGAATGCCAGAAATCTTTCCATTGTATCAGTAGCACTGGGCGTTGGATATGGAATGGGAGCTAATCCCGGAATTCTGGTACATACACCGGAGGTGGTACAGTTGGTGTTTGGCGGATCGGGAATTGTACCGGCAGCAATGGTAGCAATCCTTTTAAATATCATTTTGCCGAAAGAGGAAAAATAAATACTATTTATACAGTATATGAAACAACTGAAGATATTCCTGTTCGACATTCTCAAACGGACGAACCTCATAAGAAAGGTTGATGTGAAGCTCAGGCTCCGGTCTGTTCGATGGCTCATTTAGCAAAGTGAGAAGATCGAAATAGAGCATGTCGTCGTCGATGCATTTGATCCTGCGTTCTTCTTCCTCTGTCAGAGGAGAACCTAGATATTTTGTATAGATCACATTTAACAGATTCTGTTCCAGATCTTTATATGCAGGAAGATGCTTCTTAAAAGGTCTTGGAACATCTGACAGGTAGGCTTCACTTGCATCGTGAAGCAGACAGGCAAGCACCAGTCGGCCGGAATACCCACGGGCAGCCGCTTCCTTTGCACAGTTGATACAATGACTGCCGACGGAAAAGAAGGTCTTTACATGACCATTTCCACGACAAATTAGTGATAATGCGTGTGCGATGTCCTCGATATGAAGATGTTCTGCCTCCGGAAGAGTCGGATCAAAATGATCCCCGGTATAAGTTGTAATATAATCAGTCATATAAAAATCATCCTGTCGAAAATAGTTATTTCCACTGATTATATAACAAAAGCAGATAAAATCAACTTTATTTTCTTTATCCAATTACGGCTCTGTTATAGTTCACATATTATTGCGCAAGACGCTCTCGCTCTACCCTCATGTAGCGGTTCTAAGCTCACTGCTTACAGCAGTTCACTAAGTACCGACATTCGGGCAGGCTTGCTTCATAATAGTGAACTATAACAGAGCCGTAATTTTGAAAATGTAAGTTATTTCAAAATATACATAAGAAAAAGGAAACCGCTATACTATTATGAAGCAAGCCTTTTTCAACGCCGGTACTTAGTGAGTCACCTTATAGGCGAGGAGCTTAGCACCGTTGCGTTGAAATAGAGTGCAAACGACTTGCGCAATAATATGTATAGCGGCTTCCTTTTTCGTAAGGGGGGAGATTTGCCTACGCCTTTTGGCTGGCTGCTTCAAACTCCCGGACGATTTCTTCATCAGGAGCCTTTGTAAGCAGGCTGACCACAATGATGAAGATCAGGGATACGATAAATGCAGGAAGCAGTTCGTAGATATCAAGAATTCCTCCAAGTGGACGAACCAGATACTTCCAGATAAACACGGTAGCACCACCGGATATGATACCGGCGATCGCACCTGCAAGATTACAACGTTTCCAGAATAAAGAACAAAGCACAACAGCACCAAATGCACCGCCGAAGCCTGCCCATGCGAAGGAAACGATCTTGAATACACTGGAGTCAGGATTTCTTGCCAGGAAGATACTTACGATCGCAATACCAACAATTGTTAAACGTGCGATCAGAAGATTTGTCTTCTCGGAAATCTTGATCTTTAAGAAATCATGTACGATATTCTGTGAAACACCGGATGCAGCAGCAAGCATCTGACTGTCTGCGGTAGACATCGTAGCGGCAAGAATACCGGCAAGGATGATACCTGCGATAAGAGCAGTTAATGCATTATGCTGGCTGATGATACCTGCGATACGAACGATAATAGTTTCACTGTTTGAACCGGTCAGAGTGTCGAGTGCACCGGCTTTGGTCATACCAAGACCGACAATACCGATCAGAACACCTGCGGTCATAGCGATCACTACCCATACAGAGGCAATACGGCGGGAAAGTACCAGTTTTTTCTCATCCTCGATTGCCATGAAACGGACAAGGATATGAGGCATACCAAAGTAACCGAGTCCCCATGCTGCGGTTGAGAAAATTGTCAAAAAGTTATATTTGACTTCAGAACCGGAGGCAACATCAAAGGTAGATGTCAGAGACAGATAACCCGGAAGGGCGGCTGCGTTGTCCATAACAGCTGTCCAACCACCTGCGCTTGAGATTCCATAGATCAGAACGATCGCAAGTGCACCGGTCATAACGATACTCTGAACAAGGTCTGTAACACATACGGCATTGAACCCACCGGTGATAGTGTAACCAACAATCAACAGGGCGGACAACATCATGGCAACCTGATAATTGATACCGAATAAGCTGTTGAACAGCTTACCACAGGCAGCAAAACCGGATGCTGTGTAAGGGATGAAGAAGATAATGATAACAAGAGCGGAAAGTGCTGTGATAACATTATTCTTATCATGGAATCGTTTTGCAAAGAAATCAGGCACAGTGATCGCACCGATATTATTTGAATAACGTCTGAGTTTTCTGGACACGAAGAACCAGTTCAACCATGTACCAACGGCAAGACCGATGGCAGTCCATGCGGCATCGCAGATACCGGACAGATATGCAACGCCCGGAAGTCCCATCAGGAGCCAGCTTGACATATCACTTGCTTCAGCACTCATGGCTGTTACGAGAGGTCCCATCTTACGGCCGCCAAGATAGAAATCTTCTGTACTGTTGTTACGCTTGCTGTAAACAAAGCCGATCACAAGCATGATCGCCAGGTAGACAACGATTGCAAGCATGATGAAAAAGTTAGTTGTCATAAACATTTAAATATCCTCCAATTTTTTATTGCGTATGCATAACATGGACAAAATCGTTAAATTTCGTAATAGAATACATAACTAAAAAATCATAGCGTAATATGAGAAAAAAGTCAAACAAATACGATCTGCTTTAGAAAAACAGGTAAAATGATGTCCTGGCTAAAGAATGGTAAAGAGTTTGTAAAAAATACTTGAAAAAATAAATCAGGTCTGCTAGTATGTCTTCAGACAAAGACGTCAGTTGAACGAGATACGTTCGATTGGCGTCTTTTCTGTTTTACAAAAAAAGTACCATGGAATTTTGTAAAAAAGTGAAGCGAAACCTGTCGGGGGATGCGCACCTGCCGGAGATTTCAAAAAGAATTTCAGAAAAAAATGGAGGAAATAGTTATGAATACTGGTGATACTGGTTTTATGCTGATCTGTACAGCATTGGTATTTTTTATGACACCGGGACTTGCTTTCTTTTATGGTGGAATGGTGCGAAGGAAAAATGTCGTTAATACGATGATGGCATGTACTTTTATTATGGGACTTTCGGTTGTGATGTGGATATTATTTGGTTACTCCCTTTCTTTTGGGGGAAATCACGGAGGAATCATTGGTGATCTCAGATGGTTTGCGTTAAATGGCATATCCATGAATGAGGCCGGACCGTATGCAGACAATATTCCGCATTTTGTATATATTGCATTTCAGATGATGTTTGCAATGATCACGCCGGCACTGATCACAGGATCATTAGTCGGACGTGTAAAGTTTAAGGCTTTATTCTTCTTTATCATGTTCTGGTCGATTCTGGTTTACTACCCGATGGCACATATGGTATGGGGACAGGGCGGTTTCCTTGCAGAGATCGGTTCCGTCGATTTTGCAGGCGGAAATGTCGTACATATCAGCTCCGGTGTAAGTGCATTGATATTTGCGATTATCCTTGGCAGACGAAAAGGTTATGAGAATACTGCTTATCGTGTTCATAACATTCCATTCGTTGCTCTTGGCGCATTTATCCTCTGGTTCGGATGGTTCGGCTTCAATGCAGGAAGTGCCCTCGGAGCAAATGGCCTTGCAGCTCATGCATTCTTAACCTCAGCGATCGCAAGTGCGAGTGCCATGATGTCATGGATGCTGATCGATGTGATAAAAGATGGAAAGCCAACCTTGGTTGGTGCTTCGACCGGTCTTGTTGTCGGGCTGGTTGCGATCACACCGGGAGCAGGCTTTGTTCCGATCTGGTCTGCATTTATCATCGGTGCACTTGTAAGTCCGATCTGTTGTGGTATGATTACTTTATTGAAGAAGAAATTGAAAATAGATGATGCACTCGATGCTTTTGGATGTCATGGTATCGGTGGTGTCTGGGGTGGTATCGCGACCGGATTATTTGGTAAGAGTTCGATCAACAGCGTTGCCAGATGGGATGGACTGTTCTTCGGAGACTATCACCTTTTTGTTGCACAGTTGATCGGTATCGTTGTGACAATAGCAGTTGCAGTGGTCGGAACGTTTATCTGTCTTGGACTTGTAAGACTGATCACACCGCTTCGTGTATCAGATAAGGAAGAAAAGATCGGTCTAGATATCGCAGAACAGGGAGAAAGTGCATATCCGACATTTAACGGACTGGATTCATAGAAGTTGCGGAAAGGAGTATGATAATATGATGATCAAGATAGAAGCAATCGTGCGAGAAGAAGTATTTGAAGATGTAAAGGAAGCACTGAATGCGATCGATGTAAATGGTATTACGGTATCTCAGGTAATGGGATGCGGTGCACAGCGAGGATATAAGAAGCTGGTACGTGGTACAGAGGTTGATGTCGTTATGCAGCCGAAAATCAAATTTGAGATCGTAGTTTCTTCGGAAGAATGGGAGAAGAAGACGATCGATGCGATCCAGAAGGCAGCATACACCGGAGAAGTCGGAGACGGCAAGATCTTCAGTTATGAGATCCGCACCGCCATGAAGATCCGTACGAAGGAAAGCGGCTATGATGCTTTGAATTAGATAAACAGGAGGAGCCTGTAAGACGGGTTCCTCTTATTTTTCTGTCTTAAATTCCATTTACAAGCTATGAAAAACAGTTTATAGTTATAGGCAGTTAAAATTGTTCAGGACGGTGTATAAAATATGAAATTTAAGAGTACAAATGAGATAGAAACCATTCAGTTACGGGATGCACAGATCAAAGAAATGAAGCTTGTCGGAGTCGGAGAAGTGGAAACAGATGGCGAAGCAGCTTCCCTTAAAGGGCTTCGGGCAAGATGGCTGGAACTCTATGTAGAAGGTGCGGTTGTAAAGGATAACAATTCTCAGAACGAATACTATACAGACAAATATGCCGATCAGATGGAGATACGGTTTAAGAATCCGGTCATTGAAGCGGTATTGTTGGAAGGTCATAAGTATTATGATGCAAATGATAATCTGGTAGAAGAAGTTCCGGATCAGAAACTTGCGGAAGATGAGTATGAAAAGATATTTGGAAAGTTCAAAGAGAACTATATCTTCTATGGTGGTAAGCCGGAAGCAGATAAGAAGTGTTATCAGATGATCGTTGATGTTGACGAAGATTCTTATATAGTAAGCTTTTATTATGATAAGGTAATTGCCGGATGGAATCATTTCCTGAATAAGGCAAATATGGGTTAGGTGATCGAATATGGCAAAACGAATCAAAGAATATCTGGTATATGTAGATAAACTGCTTGCAAGGGATGATGTTGATTTTGATGAGGAGATGCGGAGACATCTGGTGCAGATTGAATTTTTCATGCATGAGCGTTTGATCCATCTTCTTGTGACGATCTTATTTGCAATCCTTACGGTAGGCTGTTGTGTGACCTTTGTGGTAACGGAAAAAATACAGATCTTACTGTTAGCGGCAGCACTGTTTGTCTTACTGATCCCATATATCCGGCATTATTATTTACTCGAAAACAGCGTGCAGAGAATGTACGATCAGTATGACAAAATGATGGAAAAAGCAGGAAAAGATGCATTTTATACAGGAAAGGAAAGTTAAATGTTTAATCTGGTAATGGGAATCATCATGATCGGAATCGGAACGATCTGTCTGGTAAAGGGGTGTATAGGTACCTTAAGCCCTGTGATGATCTTCTTTGGATGCTGTATGATCGTATTCGGTATCGTGGAGATCATCCGGTCAAAAGCTATCCGCAAACGCGAACAGCAGAGAAAAGACCATGAGATGGATGTCTACCTCAAAATGGCAGAGGAGATGGGCGTAGTCGTAAATCCCATCACCCATGAAATTGTCAAAAAAGAGGACGATAAATCTTAAAACGGACGAACTGGTCGATGGTTATACCTATTATTACGCAAGACGTTTGCACTCTATCCTCATGTAGCGGTACTAGATTCGCTGTTTATACAGCTCATCAAGGACCGACATTCGGATAGGCTTGCTACATAATAGTATAACCATCGACCAGTTCTGTTTGTCTGAATATGGTTATCGTCCTTTTTTGATACCGTAAAAAAAATGGAAGACAGGGTTACTGTTATGAAGCAAGCCTGCCTGAGCGCTGGTACTTAGGCTGCGTACTTTGCAGCCTTACGTACCACTGCGTTGAAGGTAGAGCGAAAGCGTCTTGCATAATAATAGGTAACCCTGTCTTCCGTTTTTTAAAGGTGGTCTACTTCAAGGTTGAGAAGTCAAATTCGGACACGCCGGAGCCGGAGACTGCCTTGTAGACCTTGCCGGAGGTAGAATCTACATAGAAGTCACCAACCTTAGAGTTGTCAGATTTTCTGGTGTCATGAAGCTCAAAGTGGTAGCCCATGCTGCCGGAGTTATAATCAGTAAGATCCTTGTCGTTATTACGGACTTCATAGTTTTTAGAGTCACCGGGAATCTGATCCATAAAATACTTATAAGCATGGTCATAAGTATCATAGCTTCCGGTCAGAGCATCGGATACATCCTTTGCTGCATCATCTACAATATCTCCGGCATCATCGATCATGTTACCGAGATCCTTACCTACAGAACCTGTACCGTTTGAATTATTTCCATTTTCTGTGGAACTGCTGTCCTCTGTACTGCTCCCGGTTGTTGTACCGGTTGTTTCAGGGTTATTTTTCTCGCCGCATGCAGTCAGGGTAAATGCCATGACAACCAGACATGCGCATAAAAGAAATGATTTTTTCATTTTTTATTCTCCTTTTCCATTTGATAAAAATAGTATCTGACATTTCCTGTTTTTTATTCGAATAAAAATATCAGATTAGGAGTATAGATGTATAAAAAACGGAAGATCTTATAAAAATGAGGAAAATAATAAAAACAGTTTTATCCCACATAAAAGCCAATGAAGCGTTAAAAGAGTGTGACCGATTTTTTGCAGCTTATTGGCAAAATATAATTCTGGTTGCTGCACTGATCGTATTTTTATTGTTTACAGGAAAATTCATTATCGATCAGAAAGATAAATTTCCGGATTCAGACAGCGTGGCTGCCATGTCATCAAAGGCAGTGACGCGAAAACGGGCATATCTGACCTTTGACGACGGCCCATCCGATCAGACCGGAGAGATCCTTGATATTTTAAAAGAGCATAACGTTAAAGCTACGTTCTTTGTAATAGGAAGAAATGAACGATACTATCCCATGTACAAACGGATCGTGGAGGAAGGGCATACGCTGGCGATCCATTCATATTCCCATGAATATAGTACGATCTATGCAAGCTATGACAATTTCGTGAATGATGTTGAGGAATTAAGAAAATTATTGTATGATGTTACAGGAGTGGACTGCCGGTATTACAGGTTCCCGGGTGGAAGTTCAAACCGTGTTACGCAGGTACCGGTGAATGACCTGATCGACTATCTGGACTCGGCAGGATTGACGTATTTTGACTGGAATGCATTGAATAATGATGCGGTGATTGCCGGACAGACACCGGATCAGCTTGTAAAGAATATATTGAAGGATGCATTAAATTATGATGACACGATCATATTGATGCATGATCTGGATTGCTGTCATGAAACAGTGGAATCTCTGCCGTCACTGATTGAACAATTAGAGGAACATGGATATGAGATCCTTCCGATTGATGATGATACACCGCATATCCAACATAGAACACATTAGAAATAGTTCATTATATTTTATCTATACATAATCAAGTAAAGAGGCTAAAGAATGACATACGAAGAAGCATATCTATATATGAAAGAAGCGGGAAAAAGAGGCAGTGTCTACGGAACGGAGACAGTGAAAGAACTACTTTTAAGACTGGGGAATCCACAGGATCGGGTTCCTGTCGTTCATATAGCCGGAACAAACGGAAAAGGTTCTATATTCGCATTTGTCGGGCATATTCTGGAGGATGCAGGGTATGTTGTCGGACGCTATATATCCCCAACGATCTTTACATATCTGGAACGATTTCAGATAAATGGACATTATATGAAGGAATCGGAATTTGCACGGATCATGGAGACTGTGATCCCGGTTTGCGAGGATATGGAGGAAGCCGGGCTTCCGATTCCGACCGCATTTGAGCTTGAGACTGCGGTAGCATTTCTGTATTTTGTGCAGAAAAAGGTCGATATCGTGTTACTGGAAACCGGAATGGGAGGAAAGAACGATGCGACAAATGTGGTAAAACAGCCGCTTTGTACCGTGCTTGCAAGCATCAGCAGAGATCATATGCAGTTTCTTGGTGATACATTGCAGGAGATTCTGGAACAGAAGATGGGGATCCTTCGGGAACAGGTTCCGTGTGTGGCATATCCGATGCAGGATGAGATGAGACAGATATGGCTAAAAAAATGTGATAAAATGCAGATAGAACCGATCATGGCAGATACCGACCAACTGCAGGTCATAGCAGAAGATCTGCATGGAAGCAGGTTTTGTTATAAAGGACAGGAGTATGAGCTGGGGATTCCCGGAATCTATCAGATCTATAACAGTATAACCGCAATTGAGGTCTGTAATTGTATAAAAAAACAGTTTGATTTAAAAAATGTGAGTATAAAGAACGGATTAAAAAAGACGTTGTGGGAGGGCAGATTCCAGAAGATTAAGGATGTGCCTTTGACTTATATTGATGGAGCACATAATGAAGGCGGATGGAGAAGTCTCAGAGAGAATATCCGGGCATATTTTACAGGGCGGCCGTTGATCTATATCTGTGGTGTTCTTGCAGATAAAGAGTATGAGAAAATGGTGGATATCATGGCACCATTTGCAAGTTTTATCATAACGGTAACGCCGGATAATCCACGGGCGCTTGATAAGGAGATTCTGGCAGAATGCTATCGTTCATACGGAAAGCCGGTGGATACGGCAGAGGATGTGTTTGCTGCGCAGAGACAGGCGGAAACACTGGCACAAGAATTGACAGAGCCGGTGATCGTGGTATTTGGTTCATTATCTTTTATTGGACCGCTGATACCGCGGATAAGTAGTACGATAAACCAGGAGAGGACTACAGAGAAGAAATGACGATGGACAGAGTCAACGCAATATTAGCGAATGAAGAATATAAAGACTGGATGGAGCAGATCAGGAGATCGGAGAAAGAGCGGAGATTCTGCTGTCATGGGATTGATCATTGTCTGGATGTAGCAAGGATCGGAATGCTGATGAATCTGGAGGAGAAGCTGGGACTGGAACCGGAGCTTATCTATGCGGCAGCATTATTACATGATATCGGACGGGCGGTCAGCTATCAGACCAGCGAAGAACATCATCTGGCAAGTGTCCGCAACAGCCGGAGTATTTTGCTGGCAACCGGATTTTCCGGTGAGGAAACAGAGCTGATCCTAGAAGCAATCAGCAAACATAATACGACAGGGAAGGAAGCAGAGGGGCTTTCCTATGTGATATATAGGGCAGACAAGCTTTCCAGACGTTGTTTTGACTGTGAGGTTTATGACGAGTGTTACTGGAAGGAAGACGAAAAGAACAAAGGAGTGGTCTACTGATGATTATAGGGAACAAAGAATTTAAACTGAATGAAAAACCATACGTAATGGGAATCTTGAATGTGACACCGGATTCTTTCTCCGATGGAGGAACACATAATAAGTTCGATGATGCATTGTATGCTACAGAGCAGATGATAAAGGATGGCGCAGATATTATAGATGTAGGTGGAGAATCGACCAGACCCGGTTATACATTAATTTCAGATGATGAGGAGATTGGTCGTGTTGTTCCTGTGATCGAGGCGATCCGGGAACGATTTGATACCGTAATTTCACTGGATACCTATAAGGCTGGCGTGGCGGAAGCCGGAATCCGGGCAGGTGCAGATCTGATCAATGATATCTGGGGCTTCAAATGGGATGGAAGGATGGCAGATATCGTTGCTTCACATGATGTGGCATGTTGTCTGATGCATAACAGAAGGGTAATGGATTATACCGATTATTTAAACGACGTTGTTAAAGATCTGGACGAATCTGTTCAGATGGCACTGAATGCAGGTGTGAAGAAGGAGAAGATCATGGTAGATCCGGGAATCGGATTTGCAAAGAACTTAGAACAGAATCTTGCTTTGATGAATCATCTGGAGCTTTTGCACAAATGGGAGCTGCCGGTTCTTCTTGGCACATCCAGAAAATCCATGATCGGTCTGACTCTTGATCTTCCGGTTACAGAGCGGGAAGAAGGAACGATCGCGACATCGGTCATGGGGCTTATGAAGGGGTGCCGGTTCTTCCGTGTGCATAATGTAAAAGGAAATGCGCGCGCACTTCAGATGGCATGGGCGATCATGCATAGTTAATACAGTCAATAAGAGAAAATGAAGCAGTACTTAATGATTCAATGAACAGAAGAAAAATTTCAATGAATCATAAATAAAAAAGATGAAGTTTGATCTGGTAAAAGGGAGAACAGACAGGAGGCGTCGGATGGATAGAATCAGCATAAAAGGACTGGAAATATTTGCCAATCACGGGGTTTTTAAAGAAGAAAATGTGCTTGGACAGAAATTTGTAATTAATATTGATATGTATACATCGACAAGGGCGGCAGGGATCCGGGATGATCTGAAGCTGTCTATTGATTATGGAGCTATCTGTAATCTGGTTGAAAAGACGATGAAAGAGCATACGTATAAGCTGATCGAAGCAGTCGCAGAAGAAGTAGCGGCGAATATCCTTCTGTCATATCCGACGATGTCAGAGGTTGAAGTAGAGGTTGAGAAACCATGGGCACCGGTATTGATGCCTCTTCAGACAGTGTCAGTAAAGATACGAAGAAAGAGACACATTGCTTATCTGGGACTTGGTTCGAATATGGGCGACCGGGAATCCTATCTCGATTTTGCGATTGATGAATTAAATAAAGATGAATATACCAAGGTGACAAAGGTTTCCGATTTCATCGAGACAGAGCCATATGGTGGCGTGGAACAGGATAATTTCTTAAATGGCTGTATCGAGGTGGAGACACTTCATTCACCGGATGAACTGTTACATCTGATCAATGCGATTGAGAAGGATGCCGGAAGAGAACGCCTTATCCACTGGGGACCACGAACACTGGATATCGATATTCTTTTGTATGATGATCTTGTCTGTGATGAGGAGAATCTCCATATCCCACATATAGAGATGTGCAAGCGGGAATTTGTATTAGAGCCGTTGTCCAATATAGCAGGCTATAAGAGACATCCGGTCAATGGCAGGACAATCCGGGAGCTGCTTGACGAGCTGGAACGGAACGAAGAATAAACCGGGAAAAATGAATGAGCATGTGCATTTAATGGTATTGCATAATTTTGAAGACAATATCAATATTATAGAAAGACTGCAGGCGGAATGTCCTGTATTTGGAGCAGATAAAACAATGGATAAATATAATATGGAAGATTTACGGACAGTAGAAGCACAGATTGCTTCTCTTGTAAAGACAAGAGATAAGATCCTGGCAGGTATGGCAAATGAGAATAAGAAACTGACGAATGACAGCTCTCAGGTTGTTTGTGATGGAATGAAGGATTTTACCTGTGTGAAGAAATTAGAAGTAGATAAGGACACTGTTGTCTGTTATCAGGGGGTTCCGGGAGCATACAGCCAACAGGCAATGTTCAGGTTCTTCGGAAAAGAGATCCAGAATATCAATGTGCCGGATTTCGGAGATGTGATCGAGATGGTGAAGAACGGCAAGGCAGACTATGGTGTACTTCCGATCGAGAATTCTTCAGCCGGATTTGTAAATGGAATCTATGACATGGTGGGAAATAATGATGTGACCATCGTCGGCGAAGAAGAGGTTCATGTAGCACATGCATTAATGGGTGTGCCGGGCAGTGACCTTTCCCGGATCAAAACCGTATATTCACACACACAGGGTTTGCTTCAGTGCGCGAATTATCTGAGCCGGAAGCCGTGGAAGCAGTGCAGTGTTGCAAATACGGCAGTAGCGGCGGTCAAGGTTATTGAAGAAGGAGATAAGACACAGGCAGCGATTGCAAGTGAGCTTGCAGCAGAGCTTTATGGACTTCAGATCCTTGCAAAGGACATTGTGAACAATGACAACAATACGACACGTTTTATAATCCTGTCAAAACAGAAAATCTTTGTGGAAAAGGCTGAAAATATAAGTATCCGCTTTTCCTTGCCGGATGAAAGTGGTACACTTTACAATATATTGAGCCATATAAATCTGAACGGAATTAATATGACAAGCATCGAATCAAGACCGCTTACCGGTAGAAAATGGGAATATGCCTTTTTTGTTACAATGGAAGGCAGTCTATTAGATTCAAGAACAAGACATGCATTACAGGGAATCTGTGAAGATGCGATGGATTTTCGTCTGATCGGTACATATTAGGGGTGTAAAAAAGAAGTGAGGTGTATGAAAGTATGGCAGGAAAGACATTTGCCGCGATCAATGTAGGTTCTAATGAGATATCAATGAAGATCTGCGAGATCACACCAAGAAAGGGTGCGAGGGAGCTTGATACCGTAAAAACGATCATTGAGCTTGGAAGTGATACCTATAACAAAGGATATATCGAAGAAAATAATTTGAATAAGCTGTGTGACACGTTGATTAAATTCCGGAGAAAGATGAAGGAATACGATGTATCTGATTACAGGGCATATGCATCCAGTGCGGTCAGAGAAGCGGAGAATGCTTCTATGATCATTGAGAGAATTAAGATGTGTACGGATTTTGATGTGCAGATACTCAGTAATTCAGAACAACGTTTTATGAATTATAAAGCATTCGTGGCAACCGGGATGGATGTGGATGTGGCAACTCATAAGAATAACGCATTGCTTGATATCGGAGCCGGAAGCTTACAGATTTCGATCTTTGACAGAAGAAATCTGGTACAGACACAGAATCTTCCGATCGGTGCAGTCCGAATCCGTGATTATCTGACCCGGTTCGGTTCCGATACGGTAGATCTTGAAACACTGATGGAAGAGTACGCATCAAATGCGATCATAGAATTCAGAAATCTGTTTTTAAATGATAAAGATATTAAGAGTATTATTGCAATCGGTGATGGTATCAACAACCTGAAAAAAGTTGGTCCGGAGCTTTCGATTGCGAACAGTATATCGAGAGAACAATTCCGCATTCTCTATAAACGGGTAGTTGACATAAAACCGGAAGATCTGGCGGAACGATATGGTATTCCATATGAGCGTGCCACCCTGATGCTTCCGATGGCGATTATTTATCAGTCATTTCTGGATAATTCCAGGGCAGAGGAGATCCTGACTCCGAACGTGATCTTCTGTGATGGTATTATTGCCGACTATATGGATAAGCAGGGAACCTTCCTGATGGACAAGAATTTTGATCAGGATATTCTTGCATCTGTGAATACGATTGCAAAGAAATATAAAGTAAATCGTGCGCATGTCCAGAATGTATCGGATAATGCACTTGCAATATTTGACAGCATACGAAAATTACACGGACTTGGTAAACGGGAACGGTTGCAGTTACAGATCGCGGCGATCCTGCATAACTGTGGTAAATTTGTAAATATGAAGGATGTATCCCTGATCTCTTATCATATCGTGATGGCGACGGAAATCCTTGGACTTTCTCATAAAGAGAGAGAGGAGATCGCAAATGCGGTTTATTATAATGGATTTTACCTTCCGTCGGAATTAAGGGCATCCGGGCGGATCGGATCGGCAGATTATATGAAGGTGGCCAAGCTTACCGCTATCCTTCGACTGGCAGATGTGCTTGATAAGAGCTATAAACAGAAGATTACAAATCTCAGGATTTCATTACATGACAATACACTGGTGATCTATACAGATACGCTGGAGGATATTACACTTGAAGCAGGCATGTTTAAAACGAATAATATCTTATTTGAAAAGGTCTATGGTGTAAAAGTAGTATTGAAACAAAGGAGGGGCATATAAATGAGCGATAAGAATTTATTTTACAACCGGGAACTGTCCTGGTTGGAATTTGATAAAAGATGCCTGAGTGAAGCGAAGGATAAGAATATTCCGATATTTGAACGGATCAAGTTCCTAAGCATCACAGCATCCAATCTGGATGAGTTTTTTATGGTGCGTATCGCATCCTTAAAGGATATGAAGAATGCGGGATATACGAAGAAGGATATCGCCGGAATGACACCGGAAGAACAGCTTGATGAGCTGATTCCTGCAACAAAGGAATTCATGAAGAATCAGTATCAGACCTATAATCGTTCTCTGGTTCCGTTATTAGAGGCAAATGGACTGAAGATCGTCAGACATTATGAAGATCTGACACCGGAACAGTCCAGATATGTAGATAAATTATTCGAGCGGGATATCTATCCGGTATTAACACCGATGGCAGTGGATTCTTCCAGACCGTTTCCTCTTGTAAGAAATAAATCTTTAAATATCGGTGCGCTGATCTATGATAAGAAGAAAGACGTTACAGATATTGCGACCGTTCAGGTTCCATCTGTACTTCCAAGAGTGATCATTCTGCCATCTGAGCGACAAGGCATGACAGAGATCATCTTGCTTGAAGAAGTGATCGAGAAGAATCTGGATAAGCTGTTCTTAAGCTATGATATCGTATGTGCACATCCATATCGTATTATGCGTAATGCGGATTTCTCAATTGATGAGGAAGAGACAGCCGATCTGTTAAAGGAGATCGAGAAGCAGTTAAAGCAGCGCCAGTGGGGTGAGGTTATCCGTCTGGAAGTAGAAGATACGATGGATAAGAAGCTGTTAAAAGAATTAAAGAAGCATCTGGATGTGGTTGATCGTGTTGTATATAAGATAAACGGACCGCTTGACCTTACCTTCCTTATGAAAGTAAATGGCCTGCCGGGCTTTGATCATCTGAAATATGAGAAATATGTTCCACAGCCAGCATTTTCAAATGGTGACTACAGCAATATATTTGATAAGATCAAGAAGCATGACCGTCTGTTGTTCCATCCATATTATGAGTTCACGCCGGTTATTGAATTTATCCGTCAGGCAGCAGTCGATCCAAATGTACTTGCGATCAAGCAGACCTTATATCGTGTCAGTGGCAATTCACCGATCATAGCAGCGTTAGAGCAGGCTGCGGAGAATGGCAAGCAGGTAACTGTTCTGGTTGAGTTAAAGGCAAGATTCGATGAGGAAAACAATATTGCATGGGCAAAAAAGCTTGAGAAAGCCGGTTGCCATGTTATCTATGGCCTGGTCGGACTTAAGACTCATTCCAAGATCGCACTGGTTGTCAGAAGAGAAGAAGATGGTATCAAGCGTTATGTACATCTTGGTACCGGTAATTATAACGATCAGACAGCAAAGTTATATACAGATATGGGACTCCTGACCTGTTCAGACCCGATCGGCGAAGATGCAACGGCAGTATTTAATATGCTGTCCGGATATTCAGAGCCAAGAAAATGGAACAAACTGGCAGTTGCACCTATCTGGTTAAAGGATAAATTTCTGATGCTTATTAACCGTGAAGCGGAAAATGCCAGACAGGGTAAGAAGGCACGGATCATTGCTAAGATGAATTCTCTTTGTGATCCGAAGGTGATGGAAGCCTTATATGATGCATCGGCTGCCGGTGTTAAGATCGATCTGATCGTCCGCGGTATCTGCTGTATCAAAGCAGGTGTGCCGGGACTCAGCGAGAACATATCGGTTCGTTCGATCGTTGGTAATTTCCTGGAACATTCCAGAATCTTCTATTTCTATAATGATGGATTTGAAGATATCTATATGGGTAGTGCGGACTGGATGCCGAGAAACCTTGACAAGCGTGTCGAGATCACCTTCCCGGTAGAAGATCCTGATCTGAAGAAACGGATCAAGGACATCTTAAAGATCCAGCTTGCCGATACTTTAAAGGCTCACATCATGCAGCCGGATGGCAGTTACGAGAAGCAGGATCTTCGCGGCAAGGTAAAGCTGGATTCCCAGATGTATTTCGCAGAAGAAGCCCGTAAGCGTTCTGCAAAGCCGGAGGATGCAGATGCCGCAATCTCCCATGACCGGGTATTTATCCCGATCGAAGCGGAAGAGAGCGAGCATTAAAAAGTTGCTGGATACAGTAAAAAAATTCTTGACATTTGCACATATATATGCTAACCTGTAGAAGCTGTTTAGCAGAGACAGACAAGAAAGCAGAGTATCCACTCTCACCTTAGCACGAAGAACAGTGACTCGGGTTCATATCTAAGTAGATTATAATATGTACTTATATATAATAGTGGATGGTTTGCGCTGTCCACTATTTTTTATGCAATGGAGGTAAAAAGTCATTAGCGAATTAATGATTAACGAACAGATTAGAGACAGAGAAGTGCGCGTGATCGGCGAGGATGGTCAGGTGATCGGAATTATGTCCTCCAGAGATGCACTGAAGCTTGCAAAGGAAGCAGAGCTTGATCTGGTTAAGATCGCTCCACAGGCAAAACCACCTGTATGCAAGATTATTGATTATGGTAAGTACCGTTATGAGCTTGCTCGTAAGGAGAAAGAAGCCAGAAAGAAACAGAAGACAATGGAGATCAAGGAAGTTCGTTTATCTCCAAACATTGATACTAACGACTTGAATACAAAAGTAAATCAGGCAAGAAAGTTCCTGACACATGGCGATAAAGTAAAGGTTACACTTCGTTTCAGAGGTAGAGAGCTTGCCCATGTAGAACAGACAAAGGGCATTCTTGATGAATTTGCCGAGAAGCTTTCAGACATCGCGGTCATCGATAAGCCTGCCAAGTTTGAAGGAAGAAGTATGATAATGTTTTTAACTGAAAAACGTTAATTTACAATATGACATATATTAAGGAGGAAATACACACATGGCTAAATTAAAGACAAAAAGAGCAGCAGCTAAGCGTTTCAAGAAAACAGCTAACGGCGGTCTTAAGAGAAGCAAGGCTTACAAGAGCCATATCTTAACAAAGAAGACAACTAAGAGAAAGAGAAATCTTAGAAAATTAACAATGACAGATTCAACAAATGAAAAGGTAATGAAGAAGATTTTACCTTATATCTAATAAATCAGGAGGAACTAGAGAATGGCAAGAGTAAAAGGCGGCGTTGGCGCTAAGAAAAAACATAACAGAACACTTAAGCTGGCTAAAGGTTACAGAGGAGCCAGATCAAAGCAGTATAGAGTAGCAAAGCAGTCAGTTATGAGAGCTTTAACAAGTTCATATGCTGGCAGAAAGCAGAGAAAGAGAGAATTCAGACAGTTATGGATCGCTCGTATCAATGCTGCTGCAAGAATGAATGATATTTCATACAGCAAATTAATGCACGGCTTAAAGCTTGCAGGTGTAGACATCAACAGAAAGATGCTTTCAGAGATGGCTATCAGTGATCCTGAAGGATTTGCGAAGCTTGTTGCTGTTGCAAAGGAAAAGCTTGCTTAATTTAATATAAGCAGATAAAAACAGATCATGATGATTTTCGGAAGAAGATGGTTATGGTCTGTTTTTGCGTTATCAGAAAGTTTGCCTTGACAAGTGATCCGTTATTTTAAAGATCATAAATAATAGGCGGACATCGACATAATTGCCTTTACATAGTTGTCCTGTTCATACTATAATAGAACTATATATTGAGCTAATTTATGGGACATGGAGGGTGACATATTATGTTTGTAGAACGAGTAACAAGAGAGCAGATGAAGATGTTTTTAGAGACATTCGCATGCTGCAGCGAACAGAAGAATCTGGTAATGAGATTGAATTATGCAGGAAAAGAGCCATATCTGGATGTGACCAGATACAGCAACGGAATGATGTACACAGACTCTTACTACGATTTTGACAGTACATATTGCAGTAATCTGTGGAACAAATTCCTTTATACACAGTTTACACATGAGTACTACAGTGCATTTAAGGCACATCTGTTAGAAGACGTAGAAAAGAAACTTACCAATATGATAAAAATTTGAGATGGAAAAATCCCTGATGTCGGAAGCTGTATCCGCGTCAGGGATTTTGTCTGTAGATATATCATTTATTCCGCAGAACGCTTTCACTCTGTTTCTTACATAACGGTACTAAACTCCCCCCTGACGGTGGATCGTTAAGGACCGATGTAAGAAAAGGTCTGCTACATAAAGATATATCTACAGACAAAATCTTGACATTAGAAGCAAAACTTCCGGCATCAGGCTTTTGTGGACATAAAAAAAGAAAACCTCAAAGGTTTTCTAAAAATAAAGATGCGGGAGATGGGACTTGAACCCACACGCCGTTTCCAGCACTAGATCCTTAGTCTAGCCTGTCTGCCAATTCCAGCACTCCCGCATGTCTTATTCCGTACGGCTTACCGCCGACGCAAGTAAGATAATACCACTGTGCTATATAAATGTCAACAAGTTTTTTCATTTTTTTTCAAAAAATTAAAACACACGCAGTATGACAGGACTTTTCACCACAAAATGGACATATTTATATGCTATACTACTTCCGATATGTATGTGCAAAAAGAAAATTATAAGATGCAAATATGATACATTTCTTTTTTATAATACCAAAGCAGAAGACTGTAATATTAAGTAATGACAATATTATACAGAAAACCTTAAGATTGTTTAATATGCTGATACATTGCTTGAATAAAGCAGGAAGACAGAGTAAAATTACAATGGTTTTTTCTTAAATAAAAATAAACAGATACATAATAATGATGTGTAATAAGGAGGAAACAATGCGAAAACATATAAAAAAGGGTATGACATATATATTATGTGCCAGCATGGTTGCAGCCCTTCTCAGTGGATGTAGCAGCAGGAAGGCAGAAAGCAGTAAGCCATCGATCCATATTGATGAATATACCAAGGTAGGATATGATACAGCTACAGTTCAGTCGGGTGACATTGCTCCTGTTCTGGAGTTAGATCTTTCCCCGGATAAATATGAAACAAAGTCATATAAAGTTCAACAGGATGATTATAAAGTTGAAAAAGTAAATGTGGCAAAAGGTGATCGTGTAAAAGCCGGTGATATCATGGTACAGTTTAAGGCAGATGAGATTCAGCAGACGATTGATGAATATACAGCAGAAAAGGAAGAAAAACAGCTTTTAATCGAACATTATCAGAAATTGATGCAGATTGATGGATCGGAAGATTATTCAGATGATATTGAAAGCCTGAAAGAAGATCTGACAATTGCAGATACATATATTAAAGAGCAGAATGAGAAGATGAAGGATTACTGCCTGATTGCGGAAAAGGACGGAACAGTGACCTATGTTGACGACAGTCTGGGATATGGATATGCAAATTCCGCGTCCAATTTGATAACGGTGGCATCAGGATCCTCAAATTATACAGTAACTACAGATGATACGTATGAATTTAAGGTTGGAGATGAATACGAGGCAGATTATGAGGTCGCAAAATACAATATGAAAGTTATTGATGTTAAGAAATATACAGATGATGCGACCGGAAAAGATATGCAAACAATCCTTTTTGAGCCTGTAGACAATATGGCAGGTATATCCGAAGATAATAAACTAACGATGACTATTCATAAACCGGTAATTAAAAATGTAGTATATGTTCCTGAAAAGGCAGTATGTGAAAAGTCAGAAGGCCAGTATTATGTATACACAATTAATGATGATGGTTATCGTTTGGCAGTAGATGTAACAGTTGGTGAGACCGTAGATGGATCCACGATTATTAAATCAGGATTAACAGCAGGAGAGCAGGTGACGATAAATTGAGAAAGATAAATATGAATTATAAAAGAAAATCTTACGGAGCCCGACTGGTAGCGTTATCTATGGCACTGATGTTGTGTGTGACTTCCTGTGGCAAGAAACCGGAGAAAGCACCCGAATTGTTGGATCCGGTATCGACCAATGAAGCATATCGTCCGGTATCAAAAGGAGATGTTGGTAAGAAAATCATAAAGAATGGTTCTGTAGTTCCAACGGATTATTGCTATTTCTATAAGTCCTCTGTGACAATTTCGAAGATCTATGTGAATGTCGGAGATTATGTTGAAAAAGGGACTGTACTTGCTGAAGCAGATGATGATGAGACCACATCAGGAATTGATGATTTAAAGGCTTCATTATCTACACAGGAGCAGACACACACTATTAATGAAAAGATATATGAGCAGACACAGAAAGAAAATGATTATAAGATAAAGGCCTGTGAAGAGGCAGGAGATACGGCAGGAGCCAAAGAATATCAGAGTGCAAAGGCTGTAAATGCAGAAAATAACCGCTATGATAATCTGCTGTATAAATATCAGGTGAAAAAACTTAATCAGCAGATTAAGGAAAAAGAATCACTTGCAACTGACAGTAAATTAGTGGCAAACCAGAGCGGTTATGTTACATATGCAAAGAATCTGTCAGGATCAGATGAAAACAGCGAAACTGCTGCAGGCGGTGAAAATGTTGTAATTATTTCAGATTATAACGATCCATATATTGAGATTACCGGAGAACAGATCACAAAAGACGGGTATGCGGCAGTTTATAATACAATGTATACGATGATCGACGGTAAACGATATGATCTGGAAGAATACAGTTATACCAACCAGGAGATTGCAGCAGCACAGAGTGCATCCAAGCTTCCATACGTCAGATTCAAACTAAAAGGTGCGGATAATAAGAAAATCCTGAAAACCGGAACTGTTACACCTCTTTATTTCAGTACTTCGGATGCATCTCAGGTTCTTGTTGTCGGAAACGATTCTCTGTATCAGGATGGAGATAAGAATTTCGTATATGTGAAGACAGAAAGCAGTGATAAAGAGAGACGTGATATTAAGATCGGTGCATCAGATGATAATTATACAGAAGTAGTAAGCGGCTTATCAGAGGGAGAGCTTGTTTATTACGATTCTGATTCGGCCATACCAAGCGATTACACAACGTATGATATCAAATTAAATAATTTCAAAAAAACAGGAACCAGCAGATCCTATAAGATGGTGGACACTAATCAGGTAACATATTCATCACCGGTAGAGGGTTATTTTACCAAATTTGATCTGGCAGAAGGACAGGAGGTCAAGAAAGGTGATCTGTTATTTACAGTTGACAGTGGTGGAGGAAGCGCAGAGCTTTTAGAGCTGAATGGTCAGATTACGGATGCAAAGACGGAATATGATTCTAATATATCAGGATATGAGGAACAGATTTCAGATCTCAGAAAACAGATCAACGAATATAAATCAGGTAAGAAAAAGCAGCAGGCAGCAACCCCGGGTGATGCAGATGGTGAAAATACCCTTTATATGGTTGAACAGTTGTCATGTCAGATAGAAGTAGCGAAATATAATGAACAGCTTGCAAAGATCAACTATAATGCAACTGTAAATCCGTTGATTGCAAAACGGGATAAGCTGAATGAGAATAATGACGGAAAAGGCAATATCAGTGTATATGCAGATAGTGATGGTGTTGTTCAGAATGTATATGTAAGTACCGGTTACCAGCTGCAGGAGGGCGACAAGGTTGTCAGTATAGGAAGTAATGAGTCTAAAATGATGTCTCTGTCGTTAAAGGATAACAGCGGAAACAGCAGAAGAAATAACAGCGGCGGCGATGATTCCGATGGCGGATCAGGCGATGCAAATGCAAAGCTTTTGATCAATCAGGAAATAACTTTGGTTAACCAGAAGGATGACAGCGATAAGTATACAGGAAGATGTATCGGAGCAACAGCGGATTCACAGAAAGCATATGTAACAACAATTGATGGTGAAGTATATGTAACAAGCAGTGCTTCATCAGATGAAACAAGATACTATATCAAGGTGGATGATGAAAAATTCTATGACTCACCAAAAGGCTATTTTGTAAATTATGCTCAGCTGTCACTCGACAGTATTGTAACGATTCCGCGAAACCTGGTCTATGAAGAGCAGAATAAGACATCCGGAAAACAATACAAATATGTATGGAAACTTGAAGGCGATGAAATCGTAAAACAATATGTTACTCTCGGAGATGAGACACAGACGGAAGTATGTATACTGACAGGACTTTCGGAAGGCGATGTTATTATCAAGAGTGCGATAGAGGACGAAGGTAAGAATACATCGAAGAAATCGAAGGATGATTCAGAGGAGTAGAAAGGAGAAGAGGAATGTTTAAATTTTTAGGACATAAGTTATTAAACAAGAAATGGCTCAATGCATGTCTTCTTCTTGGTATTGTACTTCTGGTTGCAGTAGCATCCTGTAATCCGATGTTCAAAAACGGTGCTATGGATATGACATTATCATCGAAATTTGACGCTGCGATAGAAGATAACAATGTATATTCGGCGGTGATCGGAAGAGGAGGATCCTGTGATACAAAGGAATATCCGGACTCAGATGCAGTAGAAGCAAGAGTAAGTGCTTATGAGAAAAAATGGCTCAGTTATATCGATGTACCGGTTTTAAGCAGACAGATCCGTATGTTTATTGAAGGGACATATGCAACGACCAGCCTCGGTTCCAGAAGATTTTTCAGTATTAACTATATGCCTGATATGGAGGAACATATCAATGTAGCATTTGGAGATGATCTGGAAAACGGAAAGGTAGAAGAAGGAACTTATCCGGTTTTGATGACACAGCAGGATATGGACACATATAATCTGGTCGTTGGTGAGGTAGTATCTATTGACAAGCTTACCGATTCGGATGGTAATACTTTGAAATGTACGATCGTTGGTATTTTTGAACCATCGGATGAAAGTGATATTTACTGGAAAGAGACTCCGGCAGATTTTGACAAAATGATGTTTACCGATAAGGCATCCTTTGATGAGATGATCCGGAAATATAATATACTTACTGTATATTATACGAATTCGGATATGCTTGATTATGCATATATCGATCATTCAAATGCAGCGGATATTCGTTATTACCTGAGTGCTTTTTCGAAGGCAGATGGTAATTTTACACAGAATTTCAGCAGTATCCTCGCAGAGTATCAGGATGATGCAACTTCTATAATGATCATCATATGGGTACTGGAGCTTCCGATCATTGTATTATTGCTGGCATTTATCTATATGGTATCCAGTCAGATACTTGAAATGGAAGATGGCGAGATCGCCATGTTGAAGAGCAGAGGTACAAGTACCAGACAGATCCTTGGAATATATTTCGGACAATCGGCAATTCTTTCAGGAATCGCAATTGTAATAGGTATTCCGATCGGTTATCTGTTATGTAAGTTATGTGCAAGTGCAACATCCTTCCTGAAATTTACGTTTGGTGATACTCATTTCTATAAACTGACATGGGGAATGTTGTTATACAGTTTCGTTGCAGCTTTGGTGGCAGTTCTGTTTGTGACACTTCCGGTTTTGAAATATGCAAAGAACTCGATCGTAGAACAAAAGAGCAAAATGGGCAAGATCAGTACCAAACCGTTCTGGGAGAAAGCATTTCTCGATGTGATCCTGGTAGCGGTATCGGTATATCTGCTGTACAACTACAATAAACAGAAAAGTGATATTGCACTTAATATTTTAGCCGGTAAGAAGCCGGATCCATTGATCTTCCTGAATTCCTCACTGTTTATTTTCGCGGTAGGTCTTCTGGTGCTTCGTCTGATTAAATATCTGATTAAGTTCATCTATTTCGTAGGTAAGAAGAAGTGGTCTCCGGCAGTATATGCGTCTTTCCTTCAGATTACAAGAACGGTTAAGAAACAGGGCTTTATCTCTGTATTTCTTGTAATGACGATCGCTATGGGTATGTTCAATTCGAATATGGCAAGAACGATCAATGAAAATAATCAGGAACGTATCGAATATAATATGGGAACGGATCTGATCTTGAAGGAACGCTGGAAAGCCGGTGCATATCTGGATAAGGATAAGCAGAGCCACTGGTATTATGAGGAACCGGATTATGAGAGATATACAGAAAGCCTTTCGGGTATTTGCTCCGATCTGACGCGTGTTATTTATGATGATAATGTATCAATTAACGTTGCCGGTTCAGAATTGTCAGGTTCTGTTATGATGGGTATTAATACAAAAGAATTTGGTGAGACCGCAGAATTGAAATCCGGTCTTAATGATAAACACTGGTTTAATTACCTGAACAGCATAGCGACTGTTTCAAATGGTGTAATTATTTCATCTAATCTGGCAAAAAAATATGATCTGTCGATCGGAGATAATATCAAGTATACGAGATACAGCGATATCAAAGGACGCGAAGATGTAGAGCTTGGTTCGGCAAGTGGTCCGATCTGTGCGATTGTTGATGCATGGCCGGGCTTCAATCAATATACATATGAAAAAGACAGCAGTGGTAAGATCGTCGAAAATGAGCGTTATCTGGTTGTTGCCAATTATGCATATGTAGTTGGATCATTTGGGTTGACACCATATCAGGTATGGGGAAGACTCACAGCAGGGCATGATTATAAAGAAGCCGTTAATGCAGTACAGAAGCAGGATATTCAGTTGAACAGTTATGAAAGTGTTGATCAGGATGTCAGAGACATGCTGGAATCCCCATTGGTTCTGATCACAAATGGTTTATTCTCATTGAGCTTTTTAGTTGCAGTCATTCTTTGTACGATCGGATTCCTGATCTACTGGATCACATCCATCAAGCAGAGAGAGCTTCTGTTTGGTATTTACCGTGCTATGGGTATGAGTATGCATGAGATCAATAAGATGCTGATCAATGAGCAGATGTTCAGCTCCGTACTTGCAAGTCTTGCCGGTTACGGAGTCGGAGCTGCAGCAACAGCACTGTTCGTAAAGCTGGTAGCTGTTGTATATTTGCCGGAGGCTCATAATATAGCGATAAGTATAACGGTTAATCTGTTTGATATTTTGAAACTGACAATCGTTATTGTAGTAATGTTTGTTATCTGTTTTATTGTTCTTCGTACAATATTAAAGAAGATGAACATTACACAGGCATTGAAGCTTGGGGAGGATTAAACTATGGATATGATTACTGCAAGAGGAATAAAACGATGCTTTACGGTTGGAAACGGCGAACCATTTTATGCTCTTAAGGGAATTGATCTGGATATTCCTGAAGGCAAGCTTGCAATATTAAAAGGTCGATCCGGTTCTGGTAAGACGACATTGTTAAATATACTGAGTGCTCTTGATGATGCAACGGAGGGACAGGTTATTATAGAAAATAATGACCTGTCAGAGATGTCTGTTGCGGATAAAGAGAAATTAAGACGATTTGATATTGGATTTGTATTTCAGTCGGTTGCGTTGATTCCGATCATGAATGCATACGAAAATGTTGATTTCGGACTCCGCTTGGCGGAGTATGAAGGCAATCGTGATTCACGAATTCGCGAAGTACTGGAGATGGTTGGACTGAGTTCCAGAATGTATCATATGCCAAATCAGATGTCCGGTGGTGAGCAGCAGCGTGTAGCTATAGCAAGGGCAGTTGCTCATAAGCCAAAAGTTATATTTGCAGATGAACCGACGGGAGCACTTGATACGGCTTCCGGATTGAATGTTATGCGGTTGTTCAAGGATCTGGTTGCAAAAGAGGGAATAACCATTGTTATGACGACCCACGATCCAAACCTGATGGAACTCGGAGATGTTGTATTTGAGATAGAGGATGGTGAGATCGTTGGCAAAGCATAGTGGATTATTTAAGAAGAAAGAAAAAAAGAATGTATCTGGGGCGGAGATGCTTGATTCTGTATCTACAGATGAGTACAATACAGATGTTCAACGGGATATGGAAGAACAGAAGAATGACAGCCTTACAGTCTTAGCTGATGATACAGCCGAAAAGCAGGAAACAGATACGGAAATGTATGAAACTGCAGAAAATGACGAGACAATGGAGAAGCCGGCAGCAGATGCTGAAACGGATACAGAAGCATCAGAGGCAGCTGGGACTGATACAGATTCTGTGGAATCTGATAATATCATTGATTGTGACAGTTTGGTTAAGATCTACAAGACAGATGAAGTTGAGGTTATGGCACTTCAGGGATTGGAGCTTACAATCAAAAAAGGTGAGCTGATGGCGGTTATCGGTAAATCCGGTAGCGGTAAATCAACGCTGTTAAATATGATCGGCGGTCTGGAACGTCCTACGGCGGGTAAGCTGTATGTAGATGGTAAGGATCTGTTTGCCATGACTGATAAGGAATTGGTGGAATACAGAAAGCATACGGTTGGTTTTGTATGGCAGAAGAATTCCAGAAACCTGCTTCCTTATATGACAGCACTTGAGAATGTTCAGGTTCCGATGTATTTTGACAAAGATAATAAAGCAGACAGAGAAAAGAAAGCATATGATCTGTTATGTAAAGTGGGATTGAAGGAAAAGGTGAATTCTTATCCGTCTCAGATGTCCGGTGGTGAGCAGCAGCGAGTTGCGATCGCGATCGCACTTGCAAATGACCCGAAGATACTTCTGGCAGATGAGCCGACAGGTGCAGTCGATTCCAAGACATCGGATATGATACAGGATCTGTTCCGGAAACTGAATGAGGAGCTTGGTATTACGGTTATCATAGTAACACATGATATCAGTCTGGCAAATAAGGTAAGCCGAGTGGTTATGATCGCTGATGGCAAGATCAGTACAGAGAAGATTATGAAAGAGGACTATCGGAAAAGAATTAATGACATGGAAGGCGTTAATTTCAACGGATCAGATTCTCATGAGGAATATTCAGTTCTGGATAAAGCGCATCGTGTTCAGATCAGTGATGATATTCTGGAGGCAGCAGGAATTGACACAAATAAAGTAAAGATTCAGGTTGTTGACGGAAAAGTTGTAATATCAAAAGAATAAAAATAATTGAAATAAAGGCGAAAATATTGTGTGTTCACAGTATTTTCGTTTTTTTATGCGTGTTTTTTCTTGCTATTAAATATTCACTCGATTATAATAACCTTGTTTAATTGAATAAAATCAGTGTATAGTCTGAAAATTTCTAGGAGGAAATCATGAGAAAGAAAAAGTTCACAAAAATGACAGCTCTGCTTTTAGTAACAGCATTGTCAGCAGCAACCGTTTTTTCCGGCTGTAATAAAAAGGTGGATTATGATGTGGATGGAGACGGCAGCAGTGAAAACAGTGGTTCGGGAGATAGTGGTGCGCTTGCTTCACGTCTGGGAATTCCTGAATCTTATGAGGGAGATATTGAGGTCGGTGATTCCGGATTAAAGAGTATTAAGATAAAAGATGACGATATAAGTATTCCGTCATCTGACAGTATGTCCATCATTAACTATAAAAGTAATACATTTGATAATGCATATAAGCAGAAAGTTTGCGAGGCAGTGTTTGATAAATCAAAAGGAATCTATGTATATGACTGGGAACATCAGACAAAGAGTGATCTTCAGTCGCAGATTGACTCCTTTCAGGCAATGTTAGAAGAGGCAAAGGCATCGGGAGACACAGAGACGGAGAGCTATTGTAATGAATATATATCTTATCTGGAAGATGAGATGACGAATGCAACAGACGAACGTACAGGTGCGGGTGATTACAGTGCAACAGATTTTATAGGTAATATCGGTGATTATGAATATATGCTTTCATTTTCAGATTCGGAAGAGGGTCTGGGAGCAAATTTTGAATTGTCCTATTATCCGTCCGAAGGACTTATAAATTATAAGCCACATGAGGGCGCTACATATGTTTATGCATATGATGCGCAGTATGGTGATGAAGATGTAGATGAAAGTATGCCGAACAGCTGTACATTTACACAGGACGAGGCAGTTTCTCTTGCACAGGAATTCCTGAGCAGCTGTGGTATTGATGATGTGATCCCTACATATACATCCCAGCTTTTATGGGAATATTACGATACCTCATATGACGTTGTAGCGACAGAATACGACGGATATATCATGACATTTGGACGTTCGGTAAATGGTACTGCACCATATAGTGCGGATCTGTCCATGGTAGATTCCCTTTCATCCGATGATGATGTCTGGTATGATTCAACATCTGAGACATTTACGATACAGGTTGATTCAAACGGAGTGATCAATGCAAGCTGTTATCCGCTTCTTGCACCGACAGGAGATGAGCAGAAGAATGTAGAACTGATGAGCTGGAAAGATCTGTTAAGTGCATTGAATAAGAATGTACCGGCATACTATACAGAAAATAAGACTTCTTATAATGATATTGAATATAACGATGTAAGACTTACGTATTATTGCATGAAGGATGAATCGCAGGAGAATATATATCAATATGTACCGGTATGGATATTCGCACAGGCAGATGAAGAAGATGGAACTTACGATTATGATTATCCGGTACAGGCAATCATGGTAAATGCAGTTGACGGAACGATATATGATCTGAAAGAGGTTCTTCAGAGTACAGATGCATCCGCTTATTATGATGATACGATGGACAGCACTTATACCATTGGCGGAGAAGAAGACGGATCAGATGAATATGATGATGACACCATTATAGGTGGAGATGATGGTTCAGACGATACAGATATCGATTCAAGTGATGTAGATAATGAGAAAGACAGCTCAGATATTGATACACTGGAAAGTAACGATGATGCCATTGTCGATGTAGAATAAAGAACGAAGTAATCAGGGCTATAATAATTAAGAATAGAACAGAGAGTTTGATAGAAGATATCAGATTCTCTGTTTTTATTTTACAGGAAAGAGCCGCTGGTGACTCTTTTTTATAATTGCAATATTTTATCATTAGCTGACTTGACAAAATACCCCTATGGGGTATATAAAATATATCGTATAAATAACCTGATGGCTGATAAGATACAGTCTGATATTTATAAATAGATGAATTTGCATAACAGATCAGAAAGGAGCAAACAGGAATGGAAGAACCATGTTGCCATTGTCATAAAACAAAACAGAGAACAGAAGGTGAATATAAGAAGCTGATGAACCGGCTGAATCGGATCGAAGGTCAGATCCGTGGAATCAAGGGGATGCTGGAAAAGGATGCATATTGTACGGATATATTAGTACAGGTTGCTGCTGTCAATTCTGCATTG
Organism: Clostridium sp. AF15-41; assembly: GCF_003604095.1. Lineage (NCBI taxonomy): Bacteria > Bacillati > Bacillota > Clostridia > Eubacteriales > Clostridiaceae > Clostridium > Clostridium sp. AF15-41. The sequence continues at coordinate 52,404 of NZ_QTMQ01000008.1, read as the reverse complement.
AACAGCTTTAATAAGGAACTTCTCGCAGAGCATATCCGAACCTGCGTGATCGAGGATATCAAAGCAGGAAAAGAGGATACAGTGGATGATCTGGTTGATACTATTAAAAAATTAATGAAATAAATACATAGAGATGTTTCAGCCGGAAAGGATAATATATTCGTATGATTGTTTCGATCTGAAACATAATAAAAATTATAATGAACGCAAAATTATTTGCTCGCAAGAATGCTGATTTTGCGGAATGCATAGAATGTGCGAAGCACATGATATAATGAACGCAAAATTATTTGCTTGCAAGGATGCTGATTTTGCGGAATGCATAGAATGTATGAAGCACATGATAAAAAAGCTTGATAAGAAGGTGAATGATTTGGATAAATATAACGTAACAGGAATGAGCTGTAGTGCCTGCAGCGCAAGTGTAGAAAAGGCAGTAAAGAAAGTGAAAGGGATTGACAGTTGTACAGTCAGTCTGCTTACAAATTCGATGACGGTAGAAGGAAAGGCTGATCCAAAAGCAGTTATCGAAGCAGTAGAGAAGGCAGGATACGGAGCCAGTCTGATGACAGGAGAAGACCGGAAGGATGCCGGGAAGAAGCAGGCGATGGATGCAGATGAACTGGATAATCATGCAGCTCTGCACAAGATGAAGGTCCGGCTGATCGCATCTATCGTTATGTTAATTCCGCTGATGTACATTTCCATGGGACATATGATGTGGGGATGGCCGCTTCCGGCGATCATCAGTGATAACCATGTCGCTATGGGACTGATCCAGATGTTATTTGCAATTGCGATCATGGTTGTAAACCAGAAGTTTTTTATTAATGGATTTAAAGGTGTGATCCATGGAGCACCGGGTATGGATACATTAGTAGCACTTGGCTCAGGTGCTTCCTTTATTTACAGCACATATGTATTATTTGCAATGACAGATGCTGTGATGAGACAGGATAACGATCGTGTTATGACCTTGATGCATGATTTTTATTTTGAATCGGCAGCGATGATTCTTGCACTTATAACGGTTGGTAAGACTCTCGAGGAATATTCCAAAGGACGTACGACAGATGCCTTAAAGGGATTAATGAAGCTTGCACCCAAAACAGCCATTGTTCTTCGTGGTGAAGAAGAACAGGAAGTCGCTGCCGAGGATGTGACAGTCGGAGATGTATTTATCGTCCGTCCGGGTTCCAGTGTTCCGGTAGATGGTGTGGTTATAGAAGGAAACAGTGCGGTTGATGAGTCTGCTTTATCCGGTGAGAGCCTTCCGGTTGATAAAGCTGAGGGAGATAAGGTATCTGCCGCAACGATCAATAAATCCGGTTATCTGAAATGTCGGGCTACCAGAGTCGGTACAGATACGACCTTATCCCAGATCATTGAGATGGTCAGTGATGCAGCAGCAACAAAAGCTCCAATCGCAAAGATCGCAGATAAGGTATCCGGTATTTTTGTTCCGGCTGTATTGATCTGTTCTCTGATCACTATTATTGTATGGATCATTGCAGGAGAGAGCACAGGATTTGTACTTGCCAGAGGGATATCGGTGCTTGTGATCAGTTGTCCGTGTGCACTTGGACTTGCAACGCCGGTTGCCGTAATGGTAGGTAATGGTGTCGGAGCAAAACAGGGTATCTTATTTAAGAATGCAGCGGCACTTGAGATGACAGGAAAAACAGATGTGGTTGTACTGGATAAGACAGGAACGATCACAAACGGAACGCCGGAAGTGGTAGATGTAGTTCCGGGAAATGGATACAGTGAGACAGACCTGCTTACCTTTGCAGCAAGTCTGGAGCAGTACAGTGAGCATCCAATCGGCAAAGCCATTATGGAATATGTCGGACAGAAGGGAATTAAGCCACAGAAAATCGAAGATTTTCAGGTGCTTCCGGGAAATGGACTCCGCTGTAGATTAAGCAGTGGGGCGGCTTCACAGAATGAAAGTGTATTTTATGCAGGACAGAACCATTCTCAGATATCAGATCATATTTTGCTGGGAGGAAATGAAAAATTCATCAGCCGGTATGTAACCTTATCCGAGACGGATAAGACACTGGCAGAAGAATTAGCCTCACAGGGTAAGACGCCGATCTATCTGGCAATCGATGAGAATAAACTGATCGGTATCCTTGCAGTTGCAGATACAATCAAAGATGATGGAATCCTTGCGATCAAAGAATTAAAAGAGATGAATTATTCAGTTGTTATGTTAACCGGAGATAATGCAAAGACAGCAGAAGCAATCGGTAAACAGGCAGGTGTTGACCGAGTGATCGCTGATGTACTGCCGGATGGAAAAGAAGCGGTAGTAAGAGAACTGATGAAGGAGCACCGTGTGATCATGGTTGGTGACGGCATTAATGATGCCCCGGCATTAACCCGTGCGGATATCGGTATGGCGATCGGAGCCGGAACCGATGTTGCGATCGATGCGGCAGATGTGGTACTGATGCGGGAAGGTCTTCGAACCGTTCCTGCAGCGATCCGGTTAAGTATGGCAACGATACGAAATATCAAAGAGAACCTGTTCTGGGCATTTATTTATAACATTATCGGAATACCGCTTGCCGCAGGTGTCTGGTATCCGATGTTTGGCTGGAAATTAAACCCGATGTTTGGAGCATTTGCCATGAGCCTTTCCAGTTTTTGTGTAGTAATGAATGCATTACGGTTGAATTTTGTGAAGATATATGTTAATAATAGTAAATACAGAATACACCAAAAAATGGTATCAAAAAATGTTGAGGGAAATAATAAGATAGAAAAGGAGACTGGTACGATGAATAAGACGGTGTATATAGAAGGAATGATGTGCGGACACTGCGAGGCAAGAGTGAAGAAAGCATTTGAGGCACTTCCACAGGTAACAGAAGCGGAGGTCAGCCATGAGAAGAAGCAGGCGGTGCTTACTTTAAGTGGCGAGTTATCCGATAAAGAGATTAAGAATACAGTGAAGGAAGCCGGATATAAGGTAACTTCGATCAAGTAAAATAGAGATACGGGATAAAAGATAAAATGGCAGGGCACGGTTTACTGTGTCCTGTCATAAATTAATAAGAAGGAAATTGTCTATGAAGAAACTATTGAACAAGTTATTTAGTCGAATGGTAATTACATGTCTGCTGGTAGCGGCGCAGTTGATCTTCTTTATGGTAGAAGTATTCAAGCTGCAGCAATACTATGTATTGGTGGCGGCTATTCTGCATTTGTTAAGTTTTATAGCTGTGATGCATCTGTTATTAAAGGATGTGAATCCGTCAATTAAACTGGCATGGATCGTTCCGATCCTGATGTTTCCGGTTCTCGGTGGTCTGCTTTATCTGCTCTACGGACATATCATTATGCCGAAGAAGTTAGAGAAATACATGAAGCATGCGGCAGAATGGGATTATGAGACGGATCTGTATGCGAATATGGCATATTTTAGTGATGTGATAAAAGGGCAGCAGCCATATCGGTTGTTCAAATATACAGAAGATTATGCAGGTTCGCTTGTATATCAGAATACGGATGTCCGGTATTATCCGATGGGTGAAGATGTCTGGCCGGATTTTGTTGATGATCTGAAAGAGGCAAAGAAGTATATTTTCCTTGAATACTTTATTATTAATCCGGGTGAAATGTGGGATACGGTTCTTGACATCCTAAAAGAGAAAGTAAAAGAGGGCGTGGAAGTCCGTCTGATCTATGATGACATCGGCTCAGTCTTTTATGTGCCAAAGTATTACTGGCGTGAGATGGGAAGCTATGGGATCAAATGTATGGCATTTAATCAGGTGGTTCCATTTCTGGCAACGATCTTTAATAACAGGGATCATCGGAAAATCGCGGTTATGGATGGTAAGGTTGCCTATACCGGCGGCTTTAATCTGTCCGATGAGTATATAAATAAGAAAGCGCCTTATGGCAAATGGAAGGATAATGGTATCCGTATGGAAGGTGATGCTGCATGGCGTTTTACAATCCTGTTTTTACAGCTGTGGAACAGTATCCGAAATGAAGATAAGCATATCTTAAGCTATCGTCCAACAGAGCAGAAGAAACATTTGAACGATGGATATCTTCAACCATATACGACAAATCCGCTCAAGAAAGAGCCGATTGGCGAGAACATATATATGCAGATGATCAATGACGCAAGAGAGTATGTATATATCTTTACACCATATCTGATTGTATGCAATGAGATGATGACAGCATTAAAGCTTGCGGCAAAGAGAGGCATCGACGTCCGAATCGTAACACCGGCGATTCCGGATAAGAAGATGATCTTTCGTATGACACAGTCGAGCTACAAAGAGCTGCTTCGTGCCGGCGTGAAGATCTATCAGTACACACCGGGATTTATCCATTCCAAATGTATCCTGACGGATGATAATCTGACATCGATCGGTTCTATCAATATGGATAACCGAAGTTTTTATCATCATTTTGAATGCGGTGTATTGGTATATGATTCCAGTATCATTGCAGAAGTGAAGTATGATATGCTTTCAACGATGAAGGAATCAGAGGAGATCACGCTGGACTGGTGTAAGGAGCATATGTCCAGAATTACACTGGTGGATGCCTTCCTCAGACTGTTATCGCCGCTGCTTTAAACAGAATTGGAAATAAATGAAAAATGCTTTTGTAGAATGGATATAAAAATATGGGAAAAGTAGATCAGAAGAACAAAAGAGGAGATATTTATAAGATAACGGATGCAGTGATCCATCTGTATCTGGTCTATATGTTTGCGATTTTTCCTCTGGTTCTGCATGATGGATATAAAGATATTACCATAACAAAATATAATTTTTTTAAGAACGGTGTTCTGGCACTTCTTATAATCATGGCACTGCTTCTGGTTCTGTATCTGACAGATCGTTCGGGAAATACGGGTCATCCGGGAAGTGATAGGGCAGTATCAAAAAAACATACCATACTGGCATCGGATGTCTTTATGGTTTTGTTTTTGATTGCAGGATTTTTTGCTTTTTTAGCAGCAAAGGATCGGATGGCGGCATTCACCGGGGAATTGGGAAGAAGATGCGGTTTCGCATTTTTGCTTCTCGTCGGAGCAGCCTATATCTGCGTGGCAGTAGGATGCAGCGTGAAAGAATGGATCTATCCGGTATTTGCCTGTGTGAGTGGACTTACATATCTGATGAGTATTCTGCAGCATCTGGAGATTGATCTGTTTCATCTGTATGCGTCGATTCGATTTGACCAGAGACCGATGTTTATATCGACATTTGGCAATATTAATATGTACGCAAGTTTTCTCTGCCTGACGATCCCGTTATTTATGGCGGCAGGCATGTATGCAGACAAATGCTGGAAGCGTGTGTTATATACACTCGTTTTGTTCCTTGGAGGAATGGCAGTTATTGCCGCAAATAGTGATGTAGCTTATATTGGTATCGGAGTACCGATGGTGGTGCTGTTATTAGCAGGGATAAGAAATCGGGTAAAGACATATGATGATCGTATGGTGATCGGACAAAATTCCACCTGTGACCCGTTTTTAGGTTGGTTTATAGGATATGCCGGTATCGTTCTTGGTTATACGGTGATGGCATTTCTTACGACCGGAACCGGAAAGGGATACGATAAGCTGACAGGGCTTGCAAAGCTGGTGGATCATCGCCTGATTTTAACAATTGAATCTATAGTGTTGGTGATAGGCAGTCTGCTCTACGGATGGGGCAGTAGAAAAAAGGCAGATTGTGTAGTTTCCCAAAAGAAAGGTTTAAGGTCTGTTAAGGATAAAAAGCAGGCATCTACAATGAAATGTTGGAAGGTAATATTTTGGAGCGTGGTTGGGATATTGATTCTTACTGCATTTGTAACAGTGGTAACAGGAGTCGGCAACCAGTGGGAGATATTTACCTTTGACGATGAATGGGGCAATTACCGGGGATATGTCTGGAACAGACTTTTCCGGATTTATCAGGATCTTCCATTTGTGAATAAGGTATTTGGTACGGGAAATGAGAGTATCTATACATTGATGTCCGCAAGGTACAGTGATGAGATGATAGAAGTGACAGGAACAGTCTATGACAGTGCACATAATGAATATCTGCAATATCTGGTAACTATGGGTATCGTTGGTCTTATCACATACCTTGGGCTTATCATTACGTCCATTGTGAATGGAGTGAAGCTGGTAAAGGAAAATCCTTTATGTATGCCGCTTCTTGCAGGCATGATAGGATATGTCGTACAGGCATTTGTAAATGTGGAACAGCCGATCACGACACCGTTTTTATTCCTGTTTCTTGCGCTTATGGCAGGAATGAGAAGGAGAAGTTGACAGGAGTTAATGGGATTGTGGAAGTACAGGCTTGTCAAAGTGTTATATTTCGTTGTATAATCACAAAGTATGTGTACTATAGATGAAACAACTGCCGGAAAGTGGTCGAAGACATATATTTTGCCGGTAGCCGGTTGGACACAGAATAAAAAGTAGATAATAATTATGATATAAAAGGTCAGCATCTAAGCAGATGCTGTTACAGGAGGAAAAAATGAAGGTTTATGATGAGTTAGTGGCAAGAGGATTGATTGCCCAGACAACAGATGAAGAAGAAATTAAAGAGCTGGTAAATAACGGAAAAGCTGTTTTCTATATAGGATTTGACCCAACCGCAGACAGTCTTCATGTAGGACATTTCATGGCACTTTGTCTGATGAAACGTTTACAGATGGCGGGTAATAAGCCGATTGCCCTTATCGGTGGCGGTACAGCTATGATCGGTGATCCATCCGGACGTACCGATATGAGACAGATGATGACAACAGAAACGATCGCTCATAACGTAGAATGCTTCAAGAAGCAGATGAGCCGTTTTATTGATTTCTCAGAAGGCAAAGCACTTCTTGTAAATAATGCAGACTGGTTACTTGACCTGAACTATGTAGATGTTCTTCGTGAGGTTGGCCCTCATTTCTCAGTTAACAACATGCTTCGTGCAGAGTGCTACAAGCAGAGAATGGAGAAGGGCTTAAGCTTCTTAGAGTTCAACTACATGATCATGCAGAGCTACGATTTCTATGAGTTATTCCAGAAATATGGATGTAATATGCAGTTCGGTGGTGATGACCAGTGGAGCAACATGCTTGGTGGTACAGAGCTGATCCGTAGAAAGCTTGGCAAGGATGCATATGCCATGACGATCACCCTGCTTCTGAACTCAGAGGGCAAGAAGATGGGTAAGACACAGAAGGGTGCTGTATGGCTTGATCCAAACAAGACATCACCATTTGAGTTCTACCAGTACTGGAGAAATGTTGCAGATGCCGATGTATTAAAATGTATCCGTATGCTGACCTTCCTTCCACTGGAAGAGATCGACAAGATGGACAGCTGGGAAGGCAGTCAGTTAAATACAGCAAAAGAGATCCTTGCATTTGAACTTACAAAGCTGGTTCATGGCGAAGAAGAAGCAGTAAAGGCACAGGAGAGTGCAAGAGCATTATTCTCCCAGGGTGTTGCTGCTGATATGCCATCTGTTACATTGTCAGCCGATGATTTCAAGGATGGTGCGATCGATATCGTATCCGTACTTGTAAAGTCCGGTCTGGTATCCTCCAGAAATGAAGGAAGACGTGCGGTAGAGCAGGGCGGCGTTGCTGTTGATGGTGACAAGATACCTGATATCTCAGTTACAATCCCGGAAGAGAAGTTTGATGGAGACGGAATCGTTGTAAGACGTGGTAAGAAGAACTTCCGTAAGGTAAGTAAATAAGGTTAAATATAAAATAAGAGAATGATTCTCCCTGTTTTGCAAATACTAGTTCGTATGAATATGTATCTATGAAACAGGGAGATTTTTTATGAAAGATAAAATATTTGGAATATTACAACGAGTTGGACGGTCGTTTATGCTTCCGATTGCGATCCTGCCGGTGGCAGGACTGCTGCTTGGAATCGGAAGCTCATTTACCAATGAAACCATGCTTGAAACATATGGGCTGATGCGGATCCTTGGGCCGGGAACGATATTTGCTGCTGTATTTGGGGTAATGAGTGAGGCAGGAAATGTGGTATTTGCCAATTTGCCAATCCTGTTTGCCATGGGTGTGGCGATCGGTATGGCAAAAAAGGAGAAGGAAGTTGCTGCGCTATCAGCGGCTATTGCATTCTTTATCATGCATGCATCGATCAATGCGCTGATCACGATAAATGGTGGTACGGAAGCAATGCTTGCAGGAGCGGTTACTTCTGTCTGCGGTATCACATCTTTGCAAATGGGTGTATTTGGCGGTATCCTGGTAGGACTTGGTGTGGCTGCCCTGCATAACCGCTTTTATAAGATTGAACTGCCGCAGGTGTTGTCTTTCTTTGGTGGTTCCAGATTCGTTCCGATCATATCAGCATTGGTATATACCGGAGTTGGTATTTTGATGTTCTTTATCTGGCCGGCAATCCAGAAAGGCATCTATACCATAGGTGATCTGGTTTTAAATTCCGGCTATGCAGGAACCTGGGTATATGGATTTATGGAACGTCTTCTGATACCATTTGGCCTGCATCATGTGTTCTATCTGCCATTCTGGCAGACTGCGGTCGGAGGAACGCTGGAGGTTGGTGGGCGTGTTGTAGAAGGAGCACAGAATATCTTCTTTGCACAGCTTGCAGATCCATCCGTTACAAAGTATGCGGTATCAGCCACCAGATTTATGTCCGGTAAATTCCCGCTTATGATATTTGGTCTGCCGGGAGCTGCTCTTGCTATGTATAAAACAGCAGCACCGGAGAAACGGAAGGCAGCAGGCGGACTGCTTCTTTCCGCAGCCCTTACAGCCATGATCACAGGTATTACAGAGCCGCTGGAATTCACATTTTTATTTGTCGCACCGGCTCTGTATGGAATCCATTGTATTCTGGCAGGCTTTGCCTATATGCTGATGCATGTATTTGAAGTCGGTGTGGGAATGACCTTCTCCGGCGGTCTGATCGATCTTACCCTGTTCGGCATCATGCAGGGAAATGCAAAGACTAACTGGATCTGGATCGTTATTGTCGGTATCGGTTATTTTATCGTATATTATGTATTGTTCTATCATCTGATCCGGCGGTTTGATCTGAAAACACCGGGTAGAGATAACAATGACGAAGTGAAATTATATCGTCGAAGTGATATGGATGCCAGAAAGCATGGAGAAAATGCCGGAGAGCAGGGATCAGACAATGACCGGAATATGGATGTTTTCCGGAATCACAGCCCACAGATGGAGACTTCCAGACTGATCTGTGAAGGACTCGGCGGCAAGGCCAATATATCGGATGTTGACTGCTGCGCAACCAGACTTCGTTGTACGGTATATGATGCAGCTCTTGTAAAAGAAGATGTTCTCCGGGCAAGCGGAGCATCCGGCGTGGTGAAAAAAGGATATGGCGTACAGGTCATCTATGGCCCGAAGGTGTCTGTGATCAAATCCAATCTGGAAGATTATCTGGAAGGGTATGATGAGAAGGTGGTTATTGCAGTATCTATATTGAGTCCGGTTACAGGAGAGGTTTTTGAATTATCGAGTGTGCCGGATGAGGCATTTTCCAGTGGAATGATGGGCGATGGAATCGCTGTATTGCCAACGGATCCTGAAATAACCGCGCCTGTTGCTGGAACGATTGCTTTTGTCTTCGACACGAAGCATGCCATAGGGCTGGTAACGGAACAGGGAATCGGTGTGATGATCCATATTGGAATCGATACGGTAAAGCTAAATGGCAAAGGCTTTGACGTACTGGTTGAGACCGGACAGATAGTGTCTGCCGGACAGCCGGTCATGCGGCTGGATCTTCCTTATCTGAAGAAGCATGCGCCATCCTTAATATCCCCTGTCATTATAACAGAGCTCCCGGATGGCTATAAACTGCGTCCGGTAAAGACCGGAAAGGTGAAGAACGACGAGGAGCTCCTGGTGGTGGAGAAGAGATAAGATAAATAGAAATGACAGAAGGATTTCCACTTGTGGAAATCCTTTTGTGAATATATTATAATAATAAATAGATTAAAGGCAACAAAGGCGGAAGGATAAATGGCAGGAAAAAAACTGGATGAACAGATGGAAAAGACAATACGGAATAATTACAGACGATTGACAGGCTGTCTGATCGACAGGAAAATGACGATCACAACCATGGAAAGTATCACCTGCGGGCAGATTGCTTCCATGATCACAGATACTGAAGGGGCATCTGCAATATTAAAAGGAGCATTTGTAACCTATTCCAACGAAGCAAAGATCATGCAGGGTGTTCCGGAAGCGGTGATAGAAACCTATGGTGTATATTCCAAAGAAACAGCGCGGGCAATGGCGGAAGCCTGTAAACAGGCATATCGTGCAGACATTGGAATCGGTATTACCGGTACAACGGGAAATATTGATCCAAACAATCAGGATAGTGTACCGGGAGAAGTATATTATGCAGTGGCTGTTTCGGATACGATCATCGATGGATATTTCCAGATGGGAGAACAGGATTCCAGACTGTATTATAAACTTTATGCCGCAGAGAAGGTGGCAGAAACGCTTGGGGAAGTGCTTGGGGTTGAAATAGAAGCGGTTCTTGCCTGATGGTGTGACGAATATATTGTTGGAGAAATATATAAGATATGGGGGATGAAGATATGAAAAAGAAATTAATGGGGTTGATTATATGTTTAATAGGATTTGGAATGGGCTTTCTGTCCTTACTGTATTCCAATGAGGCTGTGCAGTCCCTTGAAGAATGTACGCGAAAAGTAGTTAATCCAAGCATAAAAGATAAAAAGGACTGGATATTTTCCTCAATTGGGAATATAGGAATTGTGCTATTGATCGTTGCTGTAATAACAGCAATTGTGCTGGCAGTTATCCGTTTTTTTGCTAATTCAAAATGTATGCAGTCGGCAATCACAATAGGACAGTTTGTAACAGATGTCATTTTATCGTTGTATATTACGGAGGTAATTATATATTACCGCAATCAGTTGCAGCAGGAACGTTTTTATACAACCATGGGAGATTCTGTACATATTGGAGTGTATATATTAGAATATGCGGTATTCTATATTTGTATATCCATCTTGTTCAACCGATCTGTTGAAAAAATAATACGAAAGCCTAAAAAGGACTGCAGACTATCCATATGGCAGGTAAAGAATGAACAGGAATTTATGGAAATAAAGGAACTGGTGCATAGGGAACATTTTAACGATTGTTATGGATATATGAAATATCGTGAGGAACCGTTGGCTTCGATGCAGTTTTATGTGATCAGTGAGATGAATTGGTCAGGAAATCAGGAAGTAGCACAGTGGAAGTATTATTCAAATGGTGACTTTATAGACCTGGATGATACAGAACTCAGAACCAAACTGCTAGTAGCAAAAAATGCTGAAAATATAAGCTGGCAGTTATAGGATAAAAAAGTGAGTATGTTTTGGATATTGTTACTGCTGTTAACTTTCTAAAAAATTTCCCCTCAAAATTTTTATTTTTCCTCTTGATTTTTCAAATCAAAAGGAGTATATATATTGTATCAAATAAATAGACGAAATGAACAAAGGTGTTCCAAATCATTGGGACACCTTTCTTTTTTTGTTTTATCAGAAGAAAGGAAGTACAAAATTATGATGAACAAAATTTCAGCCGTATTCGGTTCACACGTTTTCTCCGATCAGGTTATGAGAGAGCGTCTTCCAAAAGCAGTTTATAAATCCTTGAAGAACACAATCGATAAGGGCGAACCTCTTGATACATCTATTGCAGATTCTGTTGCAGCAGCAATGAAGGAATGGGCAATGGAACTTGGCGCAACACACTATACTCACTGGTTCCAGCCACTGACAGAGACAACAGCCGAGAAGCATGATTCATTCGTAAGTACAGTAGGCGATGGCGGAGTTATTCTTCAGTTCACAGGTAAAGAGCTGATCAAATCCGAGCCGGATGCTTCATCCTTCCCTTCTGGTGGACTTCGTGAGACATGCGCAGCCAGAGGATATACAGCATGGGATTGTACCTCACCGGCATTTGTAAAAACAACAGATGCAGGAACCTGTATCCTTTGCATCCCAGCAGCATTCACATCATATACAGGTGAGTCACTTGACTACAAGACACCACTTCTTCGTTCCATGGATGCAATCAGCAAGGAAGCTTTAAAGGCACTTGCATTATTTGGAAATACATCAGCAAAGAAGGTTACAGCTTCTGTTGGTCCTGAGCAGGAATACTTCCTGATCGATAAGAAGAAATTCGCCAAGAGAACAGACCTGAAGCTTTGTGGACGTACCTTATTCGGTGCGATGCCTCCAAAAGGACAGGAGCTTGACGATCAGTATTTTGCAGCGATCAAAGATAAGGTTGCATCATACATGACCGAGTTAAATGAAGAATTATGGAAATACGGTATTCTTGCTAAGACACAGCACAACGAAGTTGCTCCTGCTCAGCATGAGTTAGCACCTATTTTCTCAACAACAAATATAGCAACCGATCAGAACCATCTGGTTATGGCTACGATGAAGAAGATCGCAGCAAAGCATGATTTGGAATGTGTTCTTCATGAGAAACCATTTGCAGGTGTCAATGGTTCCGGTAAACATAACAACTGGTCAATTTCAACAGATGAGGGCGAGAACCTGATCGATCCTGGTAAACATCCGGAGACAAACCTTCAGTTCCAGTTCTTCCTTGCAGCCGTTCTTGCAGCCGTTGATAACAATGCAGAGTTGTTAAGACTGTCCGCATCATCCGCAGGAAATGACCACAGACTTGGAGCAAATGAAGCACCTCCAGCAATTATTTCGGCATTCCTTGGTGAACAGCTTGAATCCATCGTTAAGCAGATCATTGAGAAGGGTGAAGCTACAGAATCACCAAAGGGCAAGACTTATGTATCCGGTGCATCCACACTTCCTACATTTACAATGGATGCTACAGATAGAAACAGAACATCACCATTTGCATTTACAGGTAACAAATTCGAGTTCCGTATGGTAGGTTCTACACAGTCCATCGCATTCCCAATGATGGTATTAAATACGATCGTTGCAGATCAGTTAAAGAAGATGACTGACGAATTGGAAGGTGCAGAAGATTTCGAGACAGCATGTAAGGCATTGATCAGAAAGACTCTGACAGAGCATCAGAAGATCATTTTCAACGGAAATGGTTATTCAGATGAATGGATCGCAGAAGCTGAGAAGCGTGGACTTCCAAATATCAAATGTATGGTAGATGCAGTTCCATATCTGGCAGCAGATAAGAGCGTTAAGATCTTTGAAGGCCTTGGCGTTATGGATAAAGCAGAGTTATCAGCCAGAGCAGAAGTTATGCTTGAGAATTACGCAAAGAAGATCAACATTGAGGCACTCACAATGATCGAGATGTCAAATGAAGAGATCATCCCAGCAGTTATGGAATATCAGGCAGAGCTTGCAAAGGGCGCTGCTGAGATCAAAGCTCTTGGTATCGAGCCAAGCGTACAGGTATCTCTGTTGAATACAATCTCTGATAAGCTTGCAGAACTGAAGACAGCAACTGTAAAACTGGAAGAGCTTGTTGCAAAAGCTGCTGATTACGAAGATGATATCGAAGCATGGGCAAAATACTATCACAACGTAGTATTTGCAGCATTTGATTCTGTAAGAACACCTGCTGACGAATTGGAAAAAGAACTTCCAAAGACAGCATGGCCATTCCCTACATACGAGCAGTTATTATTCGAGCAGTAAGATCAAATACAGTAAATGTTTATTACAACCTAAAATAGTCAAAGGGCATCTCGTTTTCTATAATAGAAGGCGGGGTGCTTTTTTACTTTGAGCCATTGTCGTATGGAATCACTGTACGGATATCATAAAAGCTATGGTCGAAACCCCGTTTTTCTGGTATTATAAAAAGATGTGATGTGTAATATTGATCAAATATAAAAGAATCAGGAGTTTGATTTGAAGAATTTATATATAGCAGAAAAACCAAGTGTTGCAAGGCAGTTTGCAGATGTGCTTGGTGTAAAAGGAAATGCCGGAGCGGGCTATCTGGAATCGGAAGATTCTGTTGTGACCTGGTGTGTGGGACATCTGATCACGATGAGCTATCCGGATGCCTATGACGAGAAATTAAGAAAATGGGATCTGGCTACGATTCCTTTTATTCCGACAGAATTCAAATATGAAGTGATACCGGATGTCAGCAAGCAGTTCAAGATCGTAGCAGGGCTGTTGAACCGGGATGATGTAGGCTGTATCTATGTCTGCACCGACTCAGGACGTGAGGGAGAATACATCTATCGTCTGGTGGATCAGATGGCAAAGGTTGGAAATAAAGAGAAGCGGAGAGTCTGGATCGACTCCCAGACAGAGGAAGAAATCCTACGTGGGATCCGGGAAGCCAAGCCGCTTTCAGAATATGATTCGCTTAGTGATGCCGCATATCTTCGTGCAAAAGAAGATTATCTGATGGGTATTAATTTCTCCAGAGCCTTATCGTTAAAATACAGCTATGTGATAAGAAATTATCTGAAACTGGACAAATGTGTGATTGCGGTTGGACGTGTTATGACTTGTGTTCTTGGCATTATCGTGAAGCGGGAACGGGAGATCCGTGAATTTGTAAAGACACCATTTTACCGTGTTGTTGGTACGGTAAATGTTGCCGGGCAGACATTTGAGGCAGAATGGAAAGCAGTAAAGGATACACCGTATTTTAATTCACCGCTTCTGTATAAAGAAAATGGTTTCAAACAGAAGAAGGATGCAGAAGATCTGGTAAAAAAACTGTCGGCAAATGGAATGGAAGCCACGCTTGTTGCAAGTGAGAAGAAGAAAGAAAAGAAGGCTCCGCCAATGCTGTATAACCTTGCCGAGTTGCAGAATGACTGTTCTTCCCTCTTTAAGATCAGTCCGTCCGACACCTTAAAGATCGTGCAGGAGTTATACGAGAAGAAGCTGGTGACATATCCGAGAACGGATGCCAGAGTGTTGTCAACGGCTGTGGCAAAGGAAATTTATAAGAACATATCCGGCCTGAAACGCTATACGCCGATGGCTGCCTATGCCGATGAGGTTCTTAACATGGGAAGCTATAAGACGATCGCAAAGACCAAGTATGTAAATGATAAACAGATCACAGACCATTATGCGATCATTCCGACCGGACAGGGCATGGGTGCGTTAAGGGGCTTGTCTGAGATCGCGGCAAATGTGTATGAGATTATTTGCAGACGATTCTTAAGCATCTTTTATCCGGCAGCAGAATATCAGAAGCTTTCAATGACACTGGCAAAGCAGGATGAATTCTTATTTGCCAATTTCAAATATATGTTAAAAGAAGGTTACCTGAATGTTGCCACGAACCGCTTTACAAGGAAAAAGGATGATACAAAGTACAGCCCGGAATTCATCGAGACGATCGGACATTTGAAAAAGGGAGATATTCTTTCACTTGACAAATTCGAGATCAAAGAGGGTGAGACATCACCTCCGAAACGCTACAATTCCGGTACGCTTATCCTGACGATGGAAAATGCCGGACAGTTTATCGAGGACGAGGAGCTTCGTGAGCAGATCAAGGGCGCAGGTATCGGAACCAGTGCGACCAGAGATGGAATCATCACCAAGCTTGTAAATAACAAATACATTGCTCTGAATAAGAAAACGCAGATTGTAACACCGACATTTCTCGGCGAGATCATTTATGATGTTGTTTATTATTCGATCAATGGACTGCTTCGGGCGGATCTGACAGCAAGCTGGGAAAAAGGCTTGTGTGGTGTCGCTGATGGTTCGATCACAAAAGAAGAATATACAGACAAGATGAACACCTTTGTGATCAAATATACAAATCTGGTAAAAGGAATCAGTAATCAGAACCAGATTACAACAGTATTTGACAGAACAAGGGTATATTATAAAAAATAACCTTGAACATAGTTGCTTAATAGAAAGAATTATCCTTTGTGGATAGATGATTGCTTTTTAGATAAAAATTGTCCTTTGCGGGCGAATGATTGTTTTCTATTAAATTCTGAAAAAGATAGTGAGGTATAAGAAAATGAATAATGAAACAGTAAAACAGGTAACGATCAAAGAATTATATGATCTGACAGAGACAGCAGCAAAGCCATTGCTTGAAAGCGTTACATATCCGTGGGAAGCGCTTCCGAAGATCAAGGACTTTATCATTGAACTTGGAAACAGCTTAGATCCGGAAGAGTATGAGAAACGTGGTGAAAATATCTGGATTCATAAATCAGCAACTGTATTTGATTCTGCTTATATTGCAGGCCCATGTATTATTGGAAAAGATACAGAGGTCAGACAGTGTGCATTTATTCGTGGAAGTGCTTTAGTGGGAGATAACTGCGTTGTTGGTAACTCCACAGAGTTAAAGAATGTCATTATCTTTAATAATGTGCAGGTTCCACATTATAACTATGTAGGTGATTCGATCCTTGGCTTCCATTCTCATATGGGAGCAGGTAGCATTACCTCTAATGTCAAGTCAGACAAAACACTGGTGCATGTCAAAGGTGCGGACTTCGATATTGCAACCGGCATGAAGAAATTTGGCGCAATGCTCGGCGATTATGTAGAGGTTGGTTGTAACAGCGTTTTAAATCCGGGCACCGTGATCGGCTCACATTCAAACATCTACCCATTGTCCCGTGTCAGAGGTTATGTGCCATCAAACAGCATCTACAAAGACCGGAACGACATTGTAAACAAACATTAGTCGCTAGCCTTTACGTTATGGTATAAGGACGAGAATGTGATGTAGATATCTTTTATTTTCCGGGCGTTTTCACTCTATTCTCACGTAGCGGTTCTAAACTCATCGCTTATGCGATTCGTTAAGTACCGACGTGAGAAAAGGCCGTCAAATAAAAATATCTACACACATTCTCTGTCTTTGATATCAAAGCTGCGTACCGGCTACACCTATCATCCTTCTATATTGTGGTAAGCATACAAAGAAATATTTGGCTATGCGATTTATGATTGAAAGGCAGCGCAGCCAAGGCTGGGACAATAGTGTGCTAGTGTACAAAAAACTGACATACAGAAATGTTATATAACGCATCTTGGTATAGAAGCACAAATCACCTGAGTAGAATGTCCTTATGTAGCAGACCTGTCCAGATGTTAGCACTTTAAGTTAAAATGGAAGATAGCATTACTATTATGACGTAAGCATTATCCGAGGCCGGTACTTAAGTTGCGTTTTTTGCAACTTTATGTACGGCTGCACGAGTAACTGAGACCTTAGTGAGGCTTTGCCGAGGTTAGTTCGAAGTTGCACAGCGTGGATACGAGCGGAAGCGTCTTACGGAATAATATGTAATGTATCTTTCATTTTGATTCAAGGACTTATGAAAGCGTTCTGCGAAATAAGGAGCATAGTACTTAGGTGGTTGTACCGTATCAATAGCCAAGGCTGGAAACGGTGTTATGTCAATAAACAGATATATGCCGGACAACTGATATTGTGTAGCAAACCTGTCCGAGCGTCGGTACTTAGGCTGCGTCTTTTGCAGCCTTATGTACCGCTACGTCGAGGATAGAGTGGGAACGTTTTGCGTAACAATAGGCAGTTGACCGGCATATATCGTACGGTGGCATCATTGAACCACAGCCTTGGCAAGCGCCTCTTTGATGGCGTTGATCAGCAGCATTGAGGTATACTTGGTATCGCCGGAAACGGTGAGGTCGTCAACGGATGACACATACTGCAGGTCGGTGTTGATCGCCTCTAAAGAAGACGACAGGAGCGGATACATGGTGGTGACACTTTCGTCCAGATTGGAGAGCGCAACATCCCGGATAGAATGTTCATCAACCGTAACCATAACAGACAGAGTAGATTCGCCAAGCGTGATAGTAGAATCATATGTACCGGGGTTATAAGAAGGCTCCGTTGTTTCGGAAGCGGTATTCGAAGAAGCAGTTTCTGAAACGGTGGCAGGTTTTTTGAACATGATCGTCAGTATGATGATAAACAGGGCGACAAGTCCGAGAAAAATAACCGTGTATATGATTTCTTTAGATTTTAAAACGATAAGCTTTGTGGATGCCATATAAATATTCCCCTCATTTATTATTACTATATTGTATTCACGGAGAAAACAAAATATAACCAAAGAACAGATGGTTAGTAAAACAATATTGAAGTAAATATGGCTTAGCAAAGAGAGAGTCAGAAAAAGAGTATTGCTTGACAGATGAGTGAAAGGAGACCGTTATGTCAGTTCGATTCTTACTTGGAGCATCCGGTTCAGGAAAATCCAGACAGATTTACAATGAAATCATTCAGGCATCGATAAAAGAACCGGAGCGGAATTTTTATCTGATCGTGCCGGAACAGTATACGATGGAAGCACAGAGAGAACTGGTCACAATGCATCCGGCCGGAGGCATGATGAACATTGATGCGATCGGCATGAACCGGCTGGCATATCGTGTATTTGACGAACTGGGGATCAGCACCGGGCAGGTGCTGGAAGACTTTGGAAAAAGTATGCTGATCAAGAAAATCTTATGTGAACAGCAGGACACCTTACACGTATATGGAAGCTATTATGACAAGCTTGGATTTGTAGACGAGATGAAATCCATGATGTCGGAGATCTTCCAGTATAATATCAAGCAGGATACGATCGATGAGATCATGGAGCAGATTCCGGAGGACAGCGTTGTTGCAGGTAAAATGCAGGATATCAGACACATTTACGAAGAATTTGAAGCATTTGCAGGTGAACGCTATATTGTGGCAGAACAGTTGGTGGAGCTGTTGACCAGACATGTTGGCCAGTCTAAGCTTGTGTGCGGCAGTTCTCTGTATTTTGATGGGTTTACCGGATTTACGCCGGTACAGCTTGAACTTGTTGAGAAGTTGATGACCTGTGCGGATGATCTGACCTTTTCCTTTACATTAGATGACAGAGATCAGAAGTATGAGCATATAAAAGACTACGAATTATTCTATCTGACAAAGACTACGATAAAGAAATTAACAGAAGCGGCAGCAGCCGCTGGTATGGAGATCGAGTCTCCGGTCGTTCTGCCTGGAACAATCAACTATCGTCTGGGGGAGAACCGGGAACTGTTTTTTCTGGAGCGGAATTTGTTCCGTAGTCCGTATCAGAAATGGAAGCAGCCATTAGAGCGGATCCATCTGACAGCGACAGGAGATGCGCAGGACGAGATCGTATTTGTCGCATCTACGATAAGGAGGCTCGTGCGGGAGAAAGGATACCGTTATAAGGATATCGCGATCGTAGCGGGAGATCTGGAACAGGCATCCCACATCTATGAACGGGTGATGGATGAATATGAGATCCCTGTATTTATCGATGCAAATGCCTGCCTGAAAGCAAATCCATGTGCGGAAACGATCCGAAGTGTACTGGCGGTTCTGGCAGATGATTTCTCCTATGACAGTGTGTTCCGGTTCTTAAAAGCGGGTATGACAGATCTGTCCTTTGAGGATATAGAGCTTCTGGAAAATTATGCATTAAAGCGTGGTGTCCGTGGCTACAGCAGATGGAACCGGGCAGTATCTGAAAACTATGAGAAGACCTCTCCGGTAAATATAGAAGAGATCCGTCAGGCATTTATGAAGATGTTTGGGGATATCCGTAAGGTCTTTGCAGATAAAAAGGCAGTCACAAAAGATTATGTGGAAGCCCTTTATGACTTTCTGCTTCAGATTCATATGTATGAGAAGTTAGAAGCCAGAAAGAATGAATTATATGAAGAAAACCGGATCAATGAAGGAGATGCTTATGGTCAGATCTTTGAGAAAACGGTCCGGTTATTTGATAAGATAGCGGAACTCTTAGGCGATACAAAGATGAGCGTGAAAGAGTTTTATGAGATCGTGGATACCGGACTTTCAGATATTGAAGTCGGTGTTGTACCGCCTACGGTTGATCGGGTGTTGATCGGAGATATCACAAGGTCAAGATTAAATCATATAAAGGTGTTATTCTTTACATCGGTCAATGATGGAATCGTGCCAAAAGCACCGAAAAAGGGAAGAATCCTAAGTGACAGAGACCGGGATATTTTGTCAGACTGCGGCCTGGAGCTTGCTCCATCCGACAAACAGAACAGCTATATCGAGCAGTTTTATATTTATACGATACTGACGAAACCATCCGATTATCTGTATATATCGTATCATAAATTAAGCGCATCACTTGAAAGCATGCGTCCGTCTTATCTGCTTGGAAGGATCAGCAGCATTTTTCCGTCCCTTCAGGCAGAAGAGTATGATGCTGCTTCCTGTATGCCGGATACCGTCAACCGTTCATTAAGACGGATTCTCCGTGCAGAGGATAGCGAAGATGCAGAGAGCCGGATACTGACAAGAATCTTGACAGAAAAGGGATTTGCCGGAGAATTGACAGCCATTTATAAAGGCAGAACATACAGAAACGTGGCAGAACAGCTTCCACCGGAGACGATCGCCCTGTTATATGGCAGATATCTGCATGCATCAGTATCGAAGCTTGAATTATATGCCAGATGCGGATTTGCATATTTCTTAAAATATGGTCTGCGTCTAAAAGAGCGGGAAATGTATCAGGTCGATGTCAGAAATGTCGGAGTTATCCTTCACAGTGTAATGGAAGGACTGTTTAAGCAGGTAAGAGACACCAGAAATAATGACTGGGAGAATTTTCCGGAAGATGAAAGAATGCTGATGGTCACGGAGCTTGTAAATCGTGCAGCGGAGGAATCGGCAGGAGATTTCTTTGAAGATAATGCAAGAAATGCCTACATGCTTCAGATGATCGAACGTATGGCACAGACATCCGCCGGTATGTTACAGAAGCATATAAGACTTGGCAGCATGAAGCCTGGAATGCTGGAAAAGACCTTTGATTCCGCAAAGGATGAAGTGGGTTCCTATCTGTTTGAGCTTCCAAATCAGATCCAGATGAGCATCAATGGTAAGATCGACCGTGTGGATGTGGAAGAAGAGGATGGAACCGTTTATATCAAGGTGATCGACTACAAATCATCTGCCAGAAAACTCAGTCTGGAGGAGATACTGAATGGAGAACAGCTTCAGCTTGTGACCTATTCTGCGATCGCATATGAGATTGAAAAAATGATCTATCCCGATAAGAATATTCAGATCGCCGGTTTATTATATTACAGCTTTGATGATCCGGTGATCGAGATTGAATCTTCGGAGATTGATACCGATACAGAGCAGCCGGAATTCTCGGATCAGGAGAAATTAGACGCTGAGAGAATGGAGAAAATGAAGCTGCAGGGATTTGTCAATGAATCACCTGCCGTGATACAGAAGATGGATCATACCTGCAATCAGTCACTTCCGGTAAAACTTGATAAAAATGGTGACATCAAGAAAAGTGAGAATGTGGTATCGGCAGACCAGATCCGGACGATCATGGAATTGACGAGAGAGAATATAGAAGAACTTGGAAGTCAGATCGCAGAGGGAAAGATCGCGATCGAGCCATATAAGAATAAGAGCAATACAGGCTGTGATTATTGTGAGTTTAAGAATATCTGTCATTTTGATGTTAAGAATGGCGGAAATCAATATCGCAGACCGGATAACGAGAAGCTTAAGCGGTACAGGGAGGAGTAGCAGAGATGGGTATTTCATGGACAGATGAACAGAAATCAGTCATTAATTCCAGACATGGTAATCTTCTGGTATCTGCTGCGGCAGGCTCCGGTAAGACGGCTGTCCTTGTAGAACGGATTCTTGAGATGGTCATGGGAGTTGATGCGGATGGCAATAAGGCAGAGGAGAAAATCGATATTGATGAGGTTCTGGTTGTAACATTTACTAGAGCTGCGGCTGCCCAGATGAAAGAGAAGATTGCCGATAAGCTTGAGCAGGCAGCCGAAGATCATCCGGAGGATGAGCATATCGTTAAGCAGTTATCCCTGCTGCCACGGGCAGATATTATGACGATCGACAGCTTCTGCCTTGGAATCGTAAAAGACTATTTTCAGATGATCGGGATCGATTCCTCTTTTGATATAGCAGATAATGCAGAGATGGATCTGATCAAGAATGATATATTGGATGAAGTATTAGAACAGAAATATCAGGAAGCATCCGATGAATTTATCGGACTGGTAGACAGCTTTGCGAGAAAAGAATCGGATGAGAAGATCCGGGAGCTGGTCTATCAGATCTACCGGGTTGCTTCCGGTTATCCGAAGCCGGAACGTTGGATAAATGAAGCAGAAACAGCACTTGAAGTATCAACAAAGGAAGAACTGTATACCTTAAAATGGTATCGGGATTATATGCAGATCGTAGCAGACACGCTTGATTCAGCGATCGGTCAGGCAGAACAGTGCTTAGAGATTGCAGGTGAAGCAGATGGTCCTGCAGGTTATGATCCTATTATACGCTTGGATCTGGAATTACTGCGGAATCTGAGACAGGCCGAGGATATGGATGAGGCATATAAACGGGTTTCCAAATTTTCCAATCTGAAGCGTATCGCAGCCTGTGATCCGGAGAAACAGCAGTATGTAAAGACGACTATGCAGACCTATCGTGGGAGTGTAAAGGACATGATGGCATTGTTCCGTCCGACAGGTGTCATACTTTCAGAATGTGCGATGATGAAAGGACCATTGTCAGCTTTATTATCCCTGACACGTTCCTATATGGAGCGGTTAAAGGAAGAAAAGCTCGACAGGAATTTGTATGAATTCCGTGATATTTCAGAATTTGCCTATGACATCCTGTGTGCAGGAACGGATGAGAATGGCTGTGTGATTCCATCGGAAGCAGGAAAGACGGTTGCCAGACGGTATCGTGAGATCCTGATCGATGAATATCAGGACAGCAACTTTTTACAGGAAGATATCTTAAATTGTGTGACAGGTCACGGAGAAGATCGGAAGAATATGTTTATGGTGGGGGATATCAAGCAGAGTATCTACCGTTTTCGTATGGCAAGACCGGATCTGTTCCTGAATAAATATAATACATATTCTGACCGGGAAGATGCAGAAGATCAGAAGATCCTGCTTTCGAATAATTTCCGAAGTGCAGGAAAGGTGATTGATACGATCAACCAGATCTTTGAACCGTTGATGTCAGAGAATCTGGGCGGGATCGATTATGATGAATCGGCAAAGCTGCATATCGGAAGACAAGACAAGAATAATATGGGGTATGGATCCGAGATCCTGATCGTAAGGAATGATTGCGCAGATTCGGAGAAATCCCAGCCGGAAGAGATACGGTCGTTAACAAATGTGGATATAGAGGCACGGATGATCGCAGATGAGATCTATGAGTTAGTGAAGGGTGATAAACCACTTTATATTCCGGATGGAGATAACGGAGAGACCAGAAGGGTTTCTTACCGGGATATTGCGGTATTGATGCGAAGTGTGAAGAAGAATGCGAAAGCCTTTGAGGAAGCATTTGCGGAGCGTGGAATTCCATTATTTGTAGAGAGCGAGAGTGGATATTTTGATGCGATCGAGATCAGTACCCTGCTTGATATGCTGGCGGTGATCGATAATTCCCATCAGGATTATGCACTTGCAGCAGTCCTTCGTTCACCGCTTGCAGGTGTAAAGGAACAGGAGCTTGCAGAGATTGTAGGTATCTATGACCGGGACTTCAAGGATCATGAGAAGAATCTGGCGCGGACGGCGAGTTTTTATCAGAAGGTCTGTTATTATGCAGAAAAGCCGGACTCAGAAGCTTCAGAGGAGCTTCGACAGTTTCTTCGTATGCTGGATAGCTGGAAGGCAGATAAAAACTATATGAGTATCAGTGAACTGCTTCATTCGATATTGGAGCAGACCGGATATTATTGGTTTGTTGGCGCGATGCAGTCGGGAAAACGAAGACAGGCAAATATCGATATGCTGATCCAGAAAGCGGATACCTATGAGGACAGCAGTTTTCGTGGACTGTTTAATTTCCTGCGTTACATGGACCGGCTGAAGACGAATGATCTGGATTTTGCAGAAGCGTCGGTGCTTGGAGATGATGACGATTCTGTTGTGATGATGACGATGCATAAGAGCAAGGGACTGGAATTTCCGGTTGTATTTGTCAGTGGACTGGCAAATCGTTTTTCGAATCTGGATGCCTTATCTCCGGTGACGGTAAATGCAGACAGCTATCTGGCAGGTTATGCGATCGACCGGAAGAACCGTGCGAAGAAGAAAACATTTGCAAGAGCGGCCATGCTCAGTGTCATGAATGCAGAGAAGCTGGCGGAGGAGATCCGTATCTTATATGTTGCCCTGTCAAGAGCAAAAGAGAAGTTATATATGACAGCGGCGGTAAAAGACCCCGGAGCGGAAAAGGCAGTCTTTGATTATCCGCTGCAGACTGATTTTCTTATTGAAGCGTCCGGACAGATGCGGATGGAGCTTCCATATATCACCAGAATGGAAGCCGGCTGTTTTATGGACTGGATCTTATCGGCGTTATCTATGCATATCGTATCAGAAGATATTGTATGCAGAAAGGATACTTATGCAACCTGGGTACTTGCAAAGACCGGCTATCAGAATCAGATACTTGCCGGAACAAAAACAGATATGTCAGAAGAAAATGCTGTACAGACAGAGAATGAAACAGAGAATAAATCTAAGAGTATGATGGCACAGGAAGATCGTCAGTTATATGAAAAGTATAAGGAACTTTTAGATTATACCTACCCATATAAAACAGAGCAGGCAGTAAAAAATAAGATGTCCGTTACAGAGATCAAACGACTGGCACACCGCGGAGAGGAGAATCCGGGATCTGACCTGTATCAGCCGCCTGTGACAGAAGCAGAGCTTACAATACCAGTGCTTCATTCCCGCATGAAGGAGGAGCCTGTAAAAGGAAATGAGATGGGTACTGTGATCCATAAGATCATGGAGCTTATTGATTT
Source organism: Clostridium sp. AF15-41 (assembly GCF_003604095.1). Lineage (NCBI taxonomy): Bacteria > Bacillati > Bacillota > Clostridia > Eubacteriales > Clostridiaceae > Clostridium > Clostridium sp. AF15-41. The sequence goes on along the minus strand of NZ_QTMQ01000008.1, from coordinate 27,494 downwards.
TACAAGAAACAGCATGGATGAGATCAGAGAGCAGATCCGGTCATTTTTTGATCATGGATATCTGGAAGAACGGTACAGAGAGCATGTCCGTGCAGATAAGATTTATAACATGGTCAACAGTCCGCTAGGAATCCGTATGGCAGAAGCACAGAAGAACCATACCTTATACCGGGAGCAGCAGTTTTATATCGGCATGAAGCCGGAAGATATATCACCTGAGTATAAAGACAGCAAGGATATGGTCGTGGTTCAGGGAGTGATCGATGCCTATTTTCTGGAAGGAGATCAGGTGGTTTTAATGGACTACAAGACAGATCGGGTGGATCAGATATCGGATCTGGTCAGCCGTTATCATGTGCAGCTTGATATGTATGCAAAGACGATACATCAGCTTACCGGAAGAATGGTAACAGAGAAGATCATCTATGCCTTTCATTTTGATGACAGTATCAACTTATAAACAGTAAAATGTCCACGGACAATCATTTAAAGAAGATGGCAGCCTGTTACTATGCAGAGTATTTTCAGGCTGCCTTTGGTATATTTATATTGTAAAGAGATTAGGGGCTTGGTATAATTAAAACCAAATGGAAAGAAGTATTTTGATAAATGACAGACCAGATAGAAACGATGGTGTGACAGATAAGAACCGGGAGAAGATAAAGAATGATAATAGCCAATAACTTAAAGAAAATTTACGGTAAAGATTTTGTGTCCGTAAACAATTTAAGCTTTCATATTAAGAAAGGTGAGATCGTCGGATTCGTAGGGCAGAATGGTGCGGGGAAGACGACAACGATCAAGATGCTGACAGGCATATTAAATCCGACAGAGGGCAGAGTTCAGATCAATGGTCATGATATCCGGAAAGATCCACTTGAGGCAAAACAGTCGATCGGATATATTGCAGATAATCCTGATATCTTTTTACGGTTGACAGGACTGGAATATGTGAATTTCATTGCAGATATTTATGGTGTATCAGAGACTGACCGTAAGAAGCGGTTAGAGGAAATGGCTGGGCGTTTTGGTATGGAAGACAGCTTAAATAAACAAATGGTCAGCTATTCGCATGGTATGCGCCAGAAAATGATGGTAATAGGCGCATTAGTACATAAACCATTGGTCTGGATCTTAGATGAACCGATGACCGGATTGGATCCGAATGCGGCATATGAATTAAAGAAGATGATGCGGGAGCATGCGGATGAAGGTAACTGCGTATTTTTCTCAACGCATGTTCTGGAAGTTGCAGAGAAATTGTGTGATAATATCATCATGATCAAGAAAGGTCATGATATCTATCAGGGAACACTGGATGATCTGGTTGCCGCACATAAGAATAAGTCACTGGAAGATATATTTATAGAAATGACACATGAGGAATAGAGTGCTTATGAAGAATTTTTTGTATTTGACCAGAGTAATGGCAAAGGATACAGAGATGACGATGCCGGACACCGGAGAAAAAGCGAAGGTATATAAGACACTTGGTTCACTTGCGATGTTCTGTATCATGGTTCCCTGTTGTCTGGTCGTTGGATTTATTGTATATATTATGACAGAAGCACTGATAGAAGCCGGAGGAATGACCGAAGGTGTAGAGCTGATCATACAGTTGATGTCCGTATTTGGCATGATCTTTTCGGTGATGGTACTGTTTAATGTACTGTTTTTTTCATCGGATCTGGATCATCTGCTTCCACTTCCGGTAAAGCCGGGTGAGATCGTAGCAGCCAAATTTGTAAATGCATATATCGCAGAGAGTGTTATGGAGTTTATGGTTTTATTCAGTGGCTTTGTAGGCTACTTCATAGCTGCCGGATTTAAGCCGGTATCTGCACTGACTGCATTGGTCGGAGTTGCACTGCTTCCGATCCTTCCGCTTGTATATTGCGGTATTTTCGCCTTACTTTGTATGGCATTTTTAAGCCGGATAAAACTGTTTCGGAATGTAGATGTCATGACAGGACTGGTAACCGTTATTTTCCTCGGACTCTTTTTATTATCGTTTATTCAGATGGACAGCATCAATATTAACAATTATATTGATGGTCTGATGAATCATAACAATATGTTTACAGTGATCATGGGAAAGATATTCTTTACGGTTCCTGTATTCTTAAAAGCGCTTGAAACGAACAATATTGCATATTTTCTGCTGTTCATTCTGCTAAATGTGATTATGGCAGGACTGTTGTTCTTTCTTGGAAGCAAGCTGTATCTGCGTGGTGTATATCTGGTTTCATCTGTCGGAAAAGCAGAGAAGAAAGAAGATGTGGTTTCTGATGCGGCATATGCGAAAAAAAGTATTCACAAAGCATATTTTCTGAAGGAATGTAAGATACTATACCGGACACCGGCATATCGCAAATATTGTGTAATGGTAAATATTATATGGCCGGTTCTTGCGGTGGCATTGTTTGTTCTGCCTGCAACAAAGAACTTCATGACTTCATTTGAGAATCTGCTTTCCAAAGGTTTTGTAGCATCCGATCTGATCGCATTATTGCTGGTGCTGATCGTTTCTTTCTTTGCAACAGCAATGAACAGTATCGCATCAACCTCATTTACAAGAGAGGGAGAGCATTTCAGTTTTATCAAATATGTACCGGTCAGCTATCGGACACAGATTGGGATCAAAGCAGGTGTCAGTCTGGTATACAGCGGAATTACGGTTATAATTACGATTATCGTATTATGTGTCTGTATGCATATCAGTGTGCCGACAGCAATTTATTTTATTATTATTGCGTTATTGTCGGTTATGTGTTGTACTTATATCGGCCTTTGGTTGGACGCAACACATCCGAAATTAAACTGGGAAGATGAATATGGAGCGCTCAGAGGCAATTTGAATGCGTTTTTTAATATGGCGATTGCAATTCTGGTATCCATGATCCTATGTGGAATCGGTTTTTGTTTATTTAAGTTTACAAGGATGGATTCTTTTATGATCTTTGCAATCTATCTGGTAATTCTCGGACTTGTGACATACAGGATCCGCAGAAATGCCATTATATATATAAAAAAGAGTATAAGCAATGACTTATATGTTTAGGAGGCATAAAAATGAAAGATAAAAATGCATGGAACAGTTATGACAAGGAAGAACTTGCAAAGCTGGAAAAATTATGTAAAGCTTATCGTGAATTTCTGGATGCAGGAAAAACGGAGCGGGAATGTGTAAAAGAGATCGTAAAACAGGTAAAAAAAGCCGGATATGAAGATATTCAGGATGTAATCAAAGAAGGCAGGAAGCTGACAAAAGGTTCAAAGGTATATGCGGTATGGATGAATAAGACCGTAGCGCTATTTAACATCGGTAAGAAGAATATCGAAAAGGGTATGAATATTCTTGGCGCACATATTGATTCCCCACGCATGGATATCAAACAGATCCCATTATATGAGAAAGAGGGATTTGCTTATCTGGATACGCATTATTATGGTGGAATCAAGAAGTATCAGTGGGTAACTTTACCACTTGCTATCCATGGTGTAGTTGCCAAGACAGGCGGAGAAGTTGTAGAGGTAAACATTGGGGAAGACAAGAATGATCCTGTATTTTGTGTTACCGATCTGCTGATCCATCTTGCCGGTACCCAGATGGAAAAAAAGGCAAATAAGGTCATCGAAGGAGAAGAGTTGGATATCTTATTTGCAAGTAAGCCGTTAAAGGGAAAAGAAAAAGAAGCAGTAAAGGAACAGGTACTTGCACTTCTGAAGAAAAAATATGGAATGAAGGAAGAGGATTTCATTTCAGCAGAGCTTGAGATCGTCCCGGCAGGAAAGGCAAGAAACTGTGGAATCGATGAGAGTATGGTCATGGCATACGGACAGGATGACAGAGTATGTGCATATACATCTATGGTTGCGATGTTGGAAGCAGAAGATGTAGAAAAGACGACCTGTTGTCTGTTGACAGATAAAGAGGAGATCGGAAGCGTGGGGGCAACCGGAATGCAGTCTCATTTCTTTGAGAATACAGTCGCTGAGATCATGAATGCGATGGGCTGTTATAATGAACTGGCACTCAGAAGATGTCTGGCATCCTCCAGAATGTTATCCTCTGACGTATCTGCAGGCTATGATCCAACCTTTGCAAGTGCATTTGACAAGAAGAATGCAGCTATCTTTGGTGAAGGTATGGTATTTAACAAGTTTACAGGTGCAAGAGGCAAATCCGGTTCCAACGATGCAAATGCAGAATATCTCGCAGCTATCCGTAAGGTGATGGATGATGCAGGAGTATACTATCAGACAGCAGAGCTTGGTAAAGTAGATGTTGGCGGTGGCGGTACGATCGCTTATATCTTATCATTATATGGAATGGAAGTTGTGGACTGTGGTGTGGCAGTATTAAACATGCATGCTCCATGGGAGATCACCTCCAAAGCGGATATTTACGAAACTAAAAAAGGATATGTAGCATTTTTATTAGGTGCATAAGAAAACTATGAAGCAGTTACATTCAAAAATCAGAATGATTATTTTAATAGCAGCAGCCGTGATGATACTTTTTTCACCACGGCTAGTTGTGTCTGCCGGAGAGAATTTTACCTCTGATTACAGTCAGACAGAGTATACAGAAGAAGATGGATTTGAGAGTGGTGAGGCGAATTGTATAGTCCAGTCTTCCAGTGGATATATATGGATTGGAACGGATAGTGGTCTGTATCGATATGACGGAAGTGAATTCCGTAAATTTACACTTGGTGAAGATGAAGGAAGCAATGTTTATTCTGTAAACAGTATTTTATCAACATCTTCCGGTGAGTTATATGTTGGAACAGAAAATTATGGCTTGTTTGTCTATGATAAAGGCAAATTTTTTCGTGTAACAAATCCATCCGATGCAGAGATAACAACGATCCATAGTATGTATGAAGATGAAGAGGGTAAGATATGGCTGGCAACATCTTCAGGTATTTATTATTATTCAGACGGAGATATGACATTAGTTGCTGATGAAGATATCGTATATCCGGATGTGACTGCAATCGGCGGATACAAATCTTATGTGTATGCGATAGTAAACAGTGATACGATTGTCAATATTAAAAATAATGAGATCGTCAGTAAGACAAATAAGGCGGCATATACTGAAGAAGATCTGAACAGCCTGTATGTGGATTCGGATGGAAATCGCTATATTGGTACGGTTGGGCATACGATTGTTCGTTTAACGACGAATAAAAATTTTACCCTGATTTCAACAGCTGCCCTCAGTGGTATCAATAAGCTTGGCTTATATGGAGACAGATTCTGGGTGCTTGCGGATGATGGTATAGGTTACATAAATCAGGACGGCGGTATACAATATGTGACCGGGCTTGCGTTTAATGAATCGATGAGTGATATTCTGGTAGACTTTGAAGGTAATTATTGGATGACCTCTTATCGAAAAGGACTACTGTTTCTCGGTCGAAGCAAATTCCAGAATGCGACACTGAAATATGGCATGAATGAATCCATTGTAAACTGTGTGACAGAATATCAGGGGAGATTGTATGTTGGTACAGATGATGGTCTGGACATCATTAATGCAGATGGGACATTGGACAGAGAATCAGATCTGGTGACCATGCTTTCCGGCAAAAGTATCCGTGATTTTTGTGTGGATTCCAGAAACAATTTATGGATATGTTCGTATCGTCTCTATGGTGTAATCAAGGTTAATCCGAGAGGTAAATATAAAGTATATAATAAGAGTGAAGCGCTTCTTACCAGTAATGCCGTTAACTGTATAATTGAACTGAAAGATGGAAGCATGGCAGTCGGTACAGAGAATGGTATTACTATACTCAGTAATGGTAAAGTGGCAGCAAGTTATGGCAGATTTTCCGGAATGGAAAATGCGGATATCATATCACTGTATCAGGGAGATGATGGAACGCTGTATGCAGGTTCTAATGGTTCCGGTCTGTATACGATCGACATAGAATCAAATCTTCGAAAACTATCTGCAGCTGACGGACTGGATTCCAATATTGTTTCTTCTATTGTTGGTGGCAGTAATGGAATCTGGATCGGAACAGACAATGGTCTGTACTATCAGGAGGGCGTGATTCGTCAGATTAGTGCCATTGATTCATCAAATTCTATTGCAGATCTGATCATGGATGAATCCGGCAATTTATGGATCTTCGGATCCAGAGGTATTCAGAAATATTACGAGGGGGATCTGCTTAGTTCAGCGGCGCCTGAAGGTGAGAGTTATACAAAAAATGATGGATTGATTTCCGGTATTTCGGATAATTCTACAGAATATATATCAGCAACTGGAAAAGTATATGTATGCTGTGATCAGGGACTCAGTGTTTTGGATCTGAATCAGATATATACAAATGAGGTTTCCCCACAGGTCCGTATATCATCAGTTACGGTTGATGATAAAGAATATGCATTTTCCGATCTGGATGGTAAAATCCGCGTTCCGGGAGATACGAACCGTATCGTTGTGAAATTTTCGGTTCTTAGTTATGTGAATCGTGGAGACATTCAGGTAAAGTATCATTTGGAAGGCTTTGAAGATAAGGATCGTGTCTTATCAGGGACCGATTATCTTGAAGCGGAGTATACAAATCTGGAAGGCGGGGACTATACTTTTGTCCTGACGGCCGAGAATTCAGATGGTATAGCCTGTAAAGAACCGCTGTCTTTCTCAATCGTAAAAGAATTGAAATTCTGGGAAACATCGTTTTCAAAGGTTCTGATCGCTTTATTTGTGATTCTGACCTGTATTACGATCATAGTGGTTGCCAGATATATTTTCATATTACTTGGCAGAAAAAATAAACAGGTAGAAGAATTAAGTAAAAAGAATGAGCAAGCAGAAAAATCAAATCGGGCAAAGAATGATTATGTTAATTATCTGAGCCGTGAGATCCGTGTTCCGTTGAATTCCATTCTTGCAATCAGTGAGATGCTGCTCCGTAATGTAGATTCTCAAAATGAAGAAGAGCTAAAGCAATTATCAACGGTTTATGGTTCCGGTTATGAGATACTTGGAATTATTGATGGTATTTCCAGACTATCAAATCTTCAGGATGGAACAATTGATCTGGTTGAAAAGGAATATGCAGTTTCTGATGTGATCGAAGAACTGGCAATACAATTTAAAGAGATGATCAATCGAGAGCTTGTAAGTATAAAAGTAAGTATTGAGGATGATATTCCAAATGGACTGATTGGTGACTGTTCAAAGATAAAAGAGATATTGCTTAATCTATATCAAAGGGCGGCTAAGACGACGAAAGAGGGAAGTATAAGTATTTCGGTTGACTGGCGTACGATTCCGCCTGAGGAATGCGAGAAAGAAGACAGTATATATCTGGATATAGAGATATCGGATACAGGCACGGGTGTAAAGGAAGAACGTTTGGACAGCTTTTTTGATCTGGATGATTCTTACGACAGAACAGATATCGGTAATTTTGATGTCAGTATCGGGCTTGCGATCGCGCGACAGTTGATTGAGAGTATGGGTGGAACTCCTGAGGTTGACAGCACATATGGAGCAGGAACGACGATCCGGTTCTCGATCATACAGCAGGTATTTGATTACAGCTATGTAAATTATAATGTTAGCAAGCGAAAAGAGTTGGCCTTCCGTAACTCGAGTTCCAGAATCTGGCTGCCGGATGTACGTATACTTCTTGTAGATGATTCTGATGTCAGTCTGGGAATCCAGAAAGTTATATTTGAATCATATGAGTTGGTCTGTGATACGGCATTATCGGGCTTTGAGGCAATCGATAAGGTAATGGTGACACCATATGACATGATATTTATTGATACCGTGATGCCTGTTATGGATGGAGCAGATACTGTTCGTGAGATCAGAGGCCTGGATGGAGAAGAGTATAAGAGAGTTCCGATTGTTGCGCTTTCAGAGAATAATGTAGAGAGCAACAGGGATGAGATTGTTAAAGAGGGATTCAGTGATGTTCTGGTAAAACCCCTTGAAATGGATGGAATTGAACGGGTGTTCCGGTTATTCCTGCCGGAGGAGAAGATCAAAGAAAAGACAAGCAATATCAGACAATATATCAGTGAATCCAGATTTAAGGATGATGTTTATATTCTGGAGAACAGTATTGTTGTAGAAAATGCATTGAAGATGCTTGGTGGCAATTTTGATACATTTAACCGATTTATTATGGCGTTTAAGGAAGATTATGAACAGGATGCGGACAGACTGGAAGAATATATCGACGATGATGTCAGAAAATATCGGAATATCATTCATGATATTAAGAGCAGCAGTGGTAATATCGGCGCATACAGCATCGAACGTAAAGCGGCCAATCTTGAATCGGCAATTAATATAGGAAATATGCAGTATGCAAAAGAGAATACGCATGAATTTGTGTCAATGTTGAGACGATTATTTAAGGATATCGGACTTTATCTTGATAAGATCAATCCAGAAGAATCACAGGAAAAGATAATGAAAGATTCTGTTGATCGTGGACAGCTGAAGGATATGCGTAGCTTCTTACGGGATGCGGATATCAAGTCTGTTAAAGAGATATTTATCGAGATAGAAAAATATGAATATAGCGATGCTGACATAGAATTCTTAAATGCGTTAAGGATGACGGTAGATGCGATGGATTATGAAGGTGCAAGTGAGATTATCGATCAGTATCTGAACAGTAAGTAGTATACTATTGTGTAATACATAGATATGTAGTGCACAGGAATATTAAAAATATAATAAAGTAAGAAAGAAGGATGTAAAACATGAGAGTAGCAATCATAATGGGATCAACAAGTGACCTGCCAAAGGTTGAGCCGGCAATCGGCATTTTAAAGGAGTATGGAGTAACTGTTGATGTGAGATGTCTGTCTGCACATAGAGCGCATGCGGGACTTTCGGAGTTTATTGAAGAAGCAAATAATAACGGAACACAGGTTATCATTACTGCCGCAGGTATGGCAGCAGCACTTCCGGGTGTCGTAGCCAGCCAGACAGTTATTCCGGTTATCGGTGTACCGATTTCCGGTTCAGTATTAGATGGAATGGATGCACTTCTTTCTATCGTTCAGATGCCATCCGGTATCCCTGTAGCAACAGTAGCGATCAACGGAAGCAAGAATGCAGCATACCTGGCACTTCAGATCATTGGAAATAGCAATGCAGAAGTAAGAAAGAAACTTTTAGCAGAACGTGAGTCCATGGAAGCTGCAGCTATGAAGGCAAATGCAGAAGTAATAGCAAAATATAATTAATCAGTTGCAGGTCATATAAAATGATGATTTCATATGTAGATATGTGATCTGCATAGAGTGAAAACAGAAGAAAAGCAGGAGAAAAAATGATGATAAATTCAGGTTCTCCTGCTTTACTTTTTACCTTGTAAATGGTATTGTAAAGGGCGGATGGTATTCGAAAGAAACTATACCTGATTTACACCACAGATAGAACAGGCGATAGCAGGTGATCATATGAGGATTGGATTTATCGGTGCAGGCAAAGTAGGCTTTACACTTGGAAAGTATCTTGAGCAGAATTTGAAAAAAGAAAAGATACAAAAGAATCTTCCGGAGACAGTAACCGTATCCGGATATTACAGCAGACAGGTGGAGAGCGCAAAAGAAGCTGCAGCATTTACCGATACCGCAGTGTTTGATGATCTGAAGAAGATCGTTTGTGCAAGCGATGTCCTGATGCTTACCGTTCCGGATGGAAGAATAGAAGCAGTGTGGGACAGTATAAAAGCCTTTGATATCAAGGGCAAACTGATCTGTCATTGTAGTGGTGCTATGACATCTAATATTTTTTCAGGTGTAACAGAGGCAGGAGCCTTTGGTTATTCGATTCATCCTATGTATGCAATCAGTTCAAAGACAAAATCCTACAGGGAAATGCAGAAATGTTTTTTTACAGTAGAAGGTGATGAAGAGTGGGGAAATGAAATTTGCCACTTTATTCGTCTTTTAGGAAATGACTGTGTACTTCTCTCAACAGAAAATAAAACAAAATATCATGCTGCAGCAGTATTTGCCAGTAATCTGGTAAATGGTCTGTACGGATCGGCAGTTTCATTACTGGAAGACTGCGGATTTGAAAATAAACAGGCAGAACGTGCGCTTGTTCCATTATTTATGGGAAATGCATCGCATATAGCAGAAGATGGACCGGTGGCAGGGCTGACCGGACCGATTGAGAGAAATGACGTAACGACAGTAAAGAAACATCTGAATGTTCTTGAAAAAAATGAGAAATATATTTATACCGGTGTATCAAGAGCTGTAGTTACTCTGGCAGAACAGAAATATCCTGACCGTGATTATTCAGAGATGAAGAATATTCTATCAAAGCAGGAGTAAAAGACGAAAATGCTGCTATGCCGGATGGGCTATGACAGGCAAGCCGGCGGATATAACAAAACAGGATTTTGAAATGAACAAAGTACGAAATGATTTCAGAATAGGAGAATAAGACGTATGAAGAACACAACAACATCAATTATGCAGATGAAGAATTCCGGGCATAAGATTTCTATGCTGACAGCGTATGATTATACGACAGCAAGATTATTGGACGAAGCAGGAGTCAATACGATCCTTGTCGGTGATTCCCTCGGAAATGTAATCCTTGGATATGAGGATACGATCTCCGTAACCGTAGAAGACATGATCCATCATAGCGCAGCCGTTGCAAGAGGAGCCAAGAATGCACTGGTTGTAACCGATCTTCCATTTATGTCCTATCAGACCAGTGTATATGACGCAGTCGTAAATGCAGGCCGTCTGATGAAGGAAGGCAGAGCTGGAGCTGTAAAGTTAGAAGGTGGTAAAGAAGTCTGCCCACAGATTAAAGCAATCGTATCAGCAGGAATCCCTGTTGTTGCACATCTGGGACTGACTCCGCAGTCAATCAATACTTTCGGTGGCTTTAAGGTTCAGGGTAAGACAGAAGCAGCAGCTAAGAAGCTGATCGAGGATGCCAAGGCAGTAGAAGAAGCAGGTGCGTTTTTACTGGTACTGGAGTGTGTCCCTGCAAAGCTTGCAAAGCTTGTAACAGAGAGCATCAACATTCCTACGATCGGAATCGGAGCAGGAGCAGGATGCGACGGACAGGTTCTTGTAATTTACGATATGCTTGGCATGTTCAGTGATTTTAAGCCGAAGTTTGTAAAGCATTTTGCAAATGCAGGAGACATGATTCGTGAAGCAGTAAAGACTTATATAGCAGAGATTGACGATGGAACATTTCCGGCAGAAGAACACTGCTACAAAATTGATGACGAAGTAATCGATAAATTATACTAAGAGATAGAAGCTGTCTGAACCGGTAAAAACCGGGAGACAGGATCAGGAAAGGACTGGAAATCAGAAATGAAGATTTTAAAAACAGTAGATGAAGTAAGAAGTCAGGTTAAGGCATGGAAGAAAGAAGGCTTAAGTGTTGGACTTGTACCAACAATGGGATATCTCCATGAGGGACATCAGAGTCTGATCAGGAAATCCGTAGAACAGAATGACAGAACCGTTGTATCTGTATTTGTCAATCCGATGCAGTTTGGACCAACAGAGGACCTGGAGAGTTATCCAAGAGATCTTGATGCAGATGCAAAGTTATGCGAGACAACAGGTGCAGATGTGATCTTTCATCCGGAACCGGAAGAAATGTATAAGCCGGGATTTTGTTCTTATGTCAATATGACAGGGCTTCCGGATGCATTATGCGGACTGACTCGTCCGGTACATTTCAAAGGTGTATGTACAGTTGTAAATAAATTATTCAATATCGTTCAGCCGGATCGTGCTTATTTTGGTCAGAAGGATGCACAGCAGCTTGCGATCATCATGCGTATGGTTACAGATCTGAACATGGATATTGAGATCGTTGGATGTCCGATCATCCGTGAGGCAGATGGGCTTGCCAAGAGTTCCAGAAATATTTATCTGAAGCCGGAAGAACGTCAGGCAGCAGTTGTACTGAGCAAGTCAGTTAAGCTTGGACAGAAAATGATCGAAGATGGTGAGCGAGATGCGAAGAAGATTGTAGCAGCAATGAAAGACCTGATCGGATCAGAGCCACTTGCAGATATTGATTATGTTGAGATGGTGGATATGGATACTATGAAGTCAATCGATATAGTAGAGGGACATGTCCTTTGTGCTATGGCAGTCAGATTTGGCAAGGCAAGATTGATCGATAACTTTATCCTTGATATGAACAAATAACAGCCGGATCAGGATTCGTTCCGGACAGAATGATTTTCAATGATACGATGCAGAATGGAGAAAATGATGTTAAAGAATAAGACCGTTGTTTTAGGTGTAACAGGAAGTATAGCGGCATATAAGATGGCAAATGTTGCCAGTATGCTTGTAAAACTGCATGCAGATGTAAATGTCATCATGACAGAAAATGCGACAAATTTTATCAATCCGATCACATTTGAGACCTTAACAGGAAATAAGTGTCTGGTGGATACCTTTGATCGTAATTTTCAGTTTAACGTAGAGCATGTTGCACTTGCAAAACGGGCAGATGTCTTTATGGTCGCTCCTGCATCGGCAAATATCATTGGGAAGATTGCAGGCGGAATTGCTGACGATATGTTGAGCACTACGATCATGGCAGCAAAATGTCCGAAGCTGATCGCACCTGCAATGAATACGAATATGTTAGAGAATCCGATCGTTCAGGATAATATCAGAAAACTGCAGTCCTATGACTATGAGATCATAGAGTCGGCAAGCGGATACCTTGCCTGTGGAGATACAGGCAAGGGAAAGCTCCCGAGTGAGCAGTTGTTAGTTGATTATATATTAAAAAATATTGCAGCAGAGAAAGATATGCAGGGAATAAAAGTACTTGTTACTGCAGGTCCTACGATGGAAGCAATCGACCCGGTTCGCTTTATCTCAAATCATTCAACTGGTAAAATGGGGTATGCGATCGCGAGACAGGCGATGCTCCGTGGGGCAGATGTAACCCTCGTAACAGGAAAGGTAGCGATTGCACCACCGGAATTCGTAACAGTGGTTCCGGTTACTTCTGCACAGGATATGTATGAAGCTGTAACAGCAGCCAGTGCTGATCAGGATATCATTATTAAGGCAGCCGCAGTTGCTGATTATAGACCGGCAGAGGTAGCAGATAACAAGATCAAGAAATCGGATGCTGATATGAGCATTCCGCTTACAAGAACAAAGGATATTCTTGCATTCCTTGGAATGCAGAGAGAAGAGGCAAGAAAGACAAATGGGGACAGCAGACTTGCCGGACAGATCATATGCGGATTTTCGATGGAGACACAGAATCTGTTAGAGAATTCCAGAAAGAAGCTGGAAAAAAAGAAGATTGATATGGTCGCAGCAAATAATTTAAAGACAGCGGGGGCTGGATTTGGGACAGATACCAATGTGCTGACATTGATCACACAGGATGAGGATATTGAATTGCCACAGATGAGTAAAGAGGAGTGTGCAGACAGACTTCTTACCCAGTTAATAAAAATGAGGAAATAATATTACCTGGAGGCTGGCATTGAGCATAGAAAATAAGAAAAAGCTGCGGGTGTTATGCCTGGTGCTATTTATATTATACAGTATATCCATTGTCTATTTTCTGATATTCAGTGATATGTTTGGAAGGGGACATGGATATGAAGAGATGCGGTACAATCTGACACCGTTTCTCGAGATTAAGCGTTTCGTAAAGTACAGAAGTTATATGACGACCACAAGCGTGATGTTGAATCTGGTTGGAAATGTTCTTGCTTTTGTACCATTTGGAATGTTGATCCGCTGGGTTAGAGGTAAAAAGACCGGATTTTTTACAGCGACTCTGGCGGCATTTGCGTTTTCGTTAAGTATTGAACTGGTACAGTTGATAACAAAACTTGGGGTGTTTGATGTGGATGATATTATCATGAATACCTTTGGCGGCATGCTTGGATACATTATTTATTATATTTTAGCAAGATTTGACAGAAAAAGGAGAAAAGAGTTTGAAAAACAGTGATTTCAGGATGGCTCCTTCCGGAAATTCAAGAGATACAACAATTTCGTATATATTAGGAATACTCGGTGGTGTTTTTATAGTACTGTCCGTGATCAAATCTATTATATCAAGAGGTGCGGTAGAACGTATCTATGGTGTATTGATGATCAGTGCATTTTTGATGGCATTAACAGGAATCGTATTTGGCGTAATCGGATACCATTCTGAGGAAGGCGGTGTCACATCTAAAAAAATGGCTGTTTACCTGAATATTGTTGTATTTGTGATAGCGGGTATCTTTTTTATTAAAGGGATGTAGTATATGGATGAAAGATTAAGGAAACAGCTGGATTTTATATTGGAAGTAGACAAGAGTAAATTTGTAGTCAGACAGACGTATCTGACAGATGGGATCAGAAAAGAAGATGACGCAGAACATTCCTGGCATATTGCACTTATGGCAATCTTGCTGGCGGAATATTCAAATGAACCGGTTGACGTATTAAGGTTGGTTTCCATGCTGCTGGTTCATGATCTGATCGAGATAGATGCAGGTGATACATATGCATATGATAAAAATGCAAATGCAACAAAAAGAGAGCGGGAATTGAAGGCTGCTGACCGGATATTTAATATCCTGCCGGAAGATCAGGCAAAGAAGCTTCGTGGGCTATGGGATGAATTTGAGGAGTATCAGACGCCGGAAGCCAAATTTGCACATGTGATGGATAATCTGGCACCGGTTATGTTAGGCGATGCAGTCGGAGGAAAAGGCTGGAAAGAGCATGGAGTTTTTGAGAGTCAGGTGTATGGCAGAAATAAGCGGACACCGGAGGGATCAGAGACGTTATATCAGGTGATCGATGAGGTGTTTCGGAAGAACATTCAACTTGGAAACATAAAGGGAGACAATAAATGACATATTATAAGGATATAACAGCAGAATATGAAGATATCGAAGACCGTTACGAATTGATGGTTGAACGGATCCGTTCAATCACAAAAGAGGAAACAGTGGACATGCGGTATCGGGATTATTTTGTAAAGACCGGAGAATTTTTACTGCAGTTAGATAGAGTGATTGAAAAGGTAAAAAGTGGAATATCCATTTCGGAGAGCTGTACAGCAGATGAATTACAGCAGATAAATGCAGCACTTTATCAGGATGTTATGCCCGAAAATTATGGAACAAGCTATTGCAACTATGAATATACCCGCCAGATGTTTGGTGAGAAGATAACAGAGGATGAGATCGAAGATACAGAGTGGCGGGAATATTCGTATGCTGACTACCTGACATTCCTTTGTTATGAATTCCATGGACTGATCGCGGCAGCATTTGAAGGAAGAGTTGTAGACCTTACTGTATGGTTTGAATTGTTTGTGGAGGTATATGGGATCTTTGAGGATTTTCCATCTGTTAAAGCAGTAAAAGATGCCATTTATTATTTTGAACATGATTATGCGGAGTTCTTCATGGATTATCGTGTGCGTGAGAAGATGGATCCGATTCTTTCCTTTGCGACAGATATTGTCATGAAATGTGAAGACGGAGATAACAGCTATTTATATGAATATGGCGAATACATCGGAAAGAATGAATTGGAAACGGAAGCGTTTCTTCGCAGGATGTCATCAGAAAAAATGGCGTCGATTGCCCGGACTTATACAGAAGGGTTTCGACAGGGCTTTGTAGCGGCCGGAATTGATATGTCAAAAAAGAAGCATGTAAATATCCGCTATTCGATCGGTATGGAGCGTATCGTAAAAGCTGCAATTCTTCAGTTCCGTGATATGGGGCTGGAACCGTTATGCTTCCGTTATGATACCAACCGGATCAATCGGATCAGAATGAACCGGATCGGTTATGTAGGTACTCCGGTAAATAAGCAGATGGATTACGATCATCAGATGGATCAGGCGTTATTCCTTGATCGTAAGTTGATGGAACGAAAATTAGAGATAATGCGTGGCGCTTATGAGAAATACAGATATGAGGCGTCCGTATATGCAGGACCGGCGTGTATCGAGATCTTTGGTGAGACACCGTTTGAACCGGTAAGCAAGCCAGGACAGCTTACGCTTAGCAAGAAGCAGCAGGAGCTTGGTGTGGAATATACCAATGAACTGTCACAGATTGTGAATGAATATATACCGGGAGATGAGTATAGCTTTACAATCATCGCATATCCAATGCCTGAGATCGGAGATAATTATGAGGAGATATTTGAACAGATCATTCGAATAAACAATTTGAAGAGTAATGCATATCGTCCGATTCATCAGACGATCATCGATGAGCTGGATCAGGCAGAATGGGTACATGTGATCGGACAGAATGGCAATCAGACTGATATGAAGGTAATGCTGCATGTGTTAGAGCACCCGGAGACAGAGACAAATTTTGAGAACTGTCTGGCGGATGTGAATATTCCTCTTGGCGAGGTTTTTACATCGCCGAAGCTTACCGGAACGCATGGAGTTTTAAATGTAAGTGAGGTCTATCTGAATGATCTGAAATATGTCGATCTCAAGCTGACCTTTGAAGATGGAAAGATCAGAACCTATACCTGCAAGAACTTTGACAGAGAAGAAGATAATATCAAATTTGTAAAGGACAATCTTCTGGGCGGACGGGAGACACTGCCGATCGGAGAGTTTGCAATCGGAACAAATACGACCGCATATGTACTTGCAAATAAATATAACATGGTATATAAACTGCCGATTCTGATCGTAGAGAAGATGGGGCCGCATTTTGCAGTCGGTGATACCTGCTATAGCTGGAGCGAAGAAAATATCCTTCATAATCCGGACGGCAAGGAAATCGTTGCAAAGGATAATGAGTGCTCGATCCTTCGAAAGACGGATATCAGCAAGGCATATTTTAACTGCCATACCGATATTACGATACCATATGATGAGATCGGAGGCATTTATTCGGTTCATGCAGATGGAACCAAAGTTGCCATTATCGAAAATGGCAGATTTGTTCTTCCGGGAACAGAGATGTTAAATGAGCCGTTTAAAGAGGCAAAATAAAAAATAAACCATATAAATGAGAGTGGATTCATCATCCTGAACATGGGAGAGAAACTATCATTTATATGGTTTATTTTATTTCATAGCGTTTATCTGTGCTTTTATAAAGAAGTTAGTATTCGTATCGTATTTTATTATTTTAAAACAGACATTCGCTTATATCGTTTATTTGAATACAGTGCGCTGTCTGCCTGGCTTAACAGATCCTCAATCTTGATATCCGGATCGCAGGAAAATTCCGATACACCGACACTCATTTCGATATAATATGGTTTGCCACAGGTTTCATTTAATTCATTGGACAATTCCTGAATCCTTGCCTGTACAGTCTTAGGAAAATCAAGATCATCAATGAAAGCAAAACATACAAACTCATCACCGCCGATTCGACCGACAATGTCACTCGCCCGGAAACTTGTCATCAGGATATTTGCAATATTCTTTAAAGCAAAATCTCCATCGTTGTGTCCGAATTTATCGTTTACGATCTTTAAGCTGTCCATGTCTGCAAACAGTAGCATTGCTTTACGTCCATGATTGGCAGGTTTATTGATCAGGTATTCTACTTTTTCCATTAATCCACGTCTGTTATTGACTCCGGTCAGTTCATCGGAGGTAGACAGGTGATTTAACAGCTCATTTTTTTCATGGATCTCATTTAAGGACATTACTAATTGTTCTTTTGTCTGGATCTGTTCTTTTAAAAGTGATAAATATTTAAAAGAAGCCCCAAGATGAAGAGAAGTTGTATAAATGTGTCCAAAGTGATTTACATCTGTATTGCATACAAACAGACCATGATGTTGTTCATTTGTAAAAATAGGAACAATAACAACGGTAAATCTATCTTCAAAACCGGTATATTCATTGTCGAAGATATCGGTAGATGCAATACGACGTGTTTCACCTGATAAAACAGCTGTATGTTTTGGATTGTAAAAAGCTTGAAGATACAAAGTATCCGGCGTTTTCCAGCTTCCGTCCGGTTGAATGGCGACGGGCTCATCATACGCATATAAATAAGATGCTGCAAATCCAAGGTCTTTTAATTTAGCAAGCATAGATGAAAAGGTTTTTGCTGTATCGGTTCCATATGTAAGAGTATCTCTTGTAATATAGATTGAAGACCATGATCCCGTTTTGCTGTCATGTTCCTGTTGGTACAAAGAAGTTGACAAAAACTGTGCGATAGCACTTGTAATATGAGAATTTAGCCGATAGTATTCAGACCGTTTATCCGGATCATTGATTAATGCTATGATGACACCGGAAAAACAACGGAATGAAAATGCAATATTGGTTACTGAAAAGAAACTTGTGACAGAAGATGACAATAATGACATCAGTTTGTCTACAATCAGATTCTTTGGATATGGTTTTGCCTTTGGTAAAATAGCAATTTCTATTATATCCTTCCAGATGCTGTTGATCTGATCAAGAACAATCGTACCAAAAAAGCTGTTTTTAATGTTGCCTAAAATAGAATCATCACAGTATTCCAGAATATCTGTTACAGTAGAGGAATTGTCAATCGGCATATGTTCGGTATTTTCATGCAGACTGCACCCACATGATAATCGTTTTACAAAGTGGGAATCCAAGACAGAAGAACAGAATTCGCCTGCCTTAATATCCTGAATTATCTTGCCAACGGCACGATAGCCCAATGCAGGGGTGTTCGCGTTTACGGTTGTAAGGGGTGGAACCATAGTTACGGAACCAGGAGAGTTGTCAAAACCGATTACACTGATATCAGCTCCGATTCGGATGTTACGGCTTTTCAATTCCTGATAGCCGCCGATAGCCATCTGATCGTTAGAGAAAATAATTGCATCAGCATCCGGATTATCATCAAGCAGTTTGCCGACAATCTCACGACTGTATTCAGAATAATCACCGTATACGATCATATCTTCGGTGACCGGTATGTTGTGGGCTTTCATTGTAGTTCGGTATATATTCAAACGTTCCAGAGCATCTTCATTTGTCTTTCTTCCGGCAACAAAACAGATATGCTTTCGGTTGTGATGAATAATCAGATGTTCAATGGCATCTCGAAGACCGGCAGTACTGTCGGTCTGTAAACAAGGATAACCTGAAACCTTAGATTCCAGAGTAAGAATCGGAATATCCTTAAAGGTATCCAAAAATGCTTCGATACTTTTTTGTGATATAAAAGATGCAATCGTGCCAACGGACACGATCAGGGCATCCAGATTTTCTTTTTTAGCATAATAAAAAACAGAGTTGTACTGATAATCATAAATTTCGTTTTCAGGATCGTTAAATGAAGCATTTAAAAACATGCCCGGAAAGACGATGAGATTCACGTCCAGCTCTTTCGCTGCGTATTCAGCTCCTTTACATATTTCATTTGCATATTCATTGTCGAGATGACATATGAATAATCCGATGTTTAATCTATTATTTGTCATACAACTACCTCTTGTTAACGAAAATACAGTTACTCTGCATATGATATTATATTACCATAAATGGGAATCATTATCAAATTATATTTGATATTTATATAGTATTTTTCAAAAAAAGAAACACGCTTTGCTGATGAACAAAATTGTGCCGAACAGAGACCTGTTTTGGGTTGGTATATTTGTGAGAATGGCTTCTTTACAAACAGAAATTAATCCCGTATAATTTATAAGAATCAATTGGCATGAAAATGCACTTTATAATGGATAAAACAGGAGGATTTTACAATGGATTACAAGAATGCCGGCGTTGATATTGAGGCAGGATATAAGTCAGTAGAACTTATGAAGAAGCACATCAAGACAACCATGAGACCAGAGGTATTAGGTGGTATCGGAGGTTTTGCTGGTGCGTTCAGTCTTGCAAAGATCAAAGAGATGAAAGAGCCTGTATTACTGTCTGGAACAGATGGATGCGGTACAAAAGTACAGCTTGCATATATCATGGATAAGCACGATACGATCGGAATCGATGCTGTGGCTATGTGCGTGAATGATATTGCATGTTCTGGTGGAGAACCTCTTTTCTTCCTGGATTATATAGCATGTGGTAAGAATTATCCGGAAAAGATCGCTACGATCGTAAGTGGTGTTGCAGAAGGCTGTAACCAGTCCGGTGCAGCTTTAGTTGGCGGTGAGACAGCAGAGCATCCGGGACTTATGCCGGAGAATGAGTATGACCTTGCGGGATTTGCTGTAGGTGTCGTAGAGAAGGATGAACTTATCACAGGAGAGAATATCAAAGCCGGAGATACATTGATCGGTATCGCTTCCAGCGGTGTACACAGCAATGGTTTCTCATTGGTTCGTAAAGTATTTGAGATGACAAAGGAATCTCTGGATACATATTATGATGAACTCGGAACAACACTTGGCGAAGCACTTCTTGCTCCGACAAGAATTTATGTAAAAGCATTAAAGGCAGTAAAGGATGCCGGTGTAATGATTAAGGGTTGCAGCCATATTACAGGTGGCGGTTTCTATGAGAACATTCCAAGAATGCTTCCGGACGGAGCTCGTGCACAGGTGAAGAAGGACTCATATGAAGTGCCTGCTATATTCAAGCTCCTTGCAAAGAAGGGCGATATAGATGAGCATATGATGTACAACACATATAACATGGGTGTTGGTATGTGCCTTGCAATAGATCCTGCAGATGCAGATAAGACAATAGCAGCTATAGAGAGTGCCGGAGACAAGGCATTTGTTCTCGGTACAGTAGTAGCCGGTGAAAAGGGAGTAGATTTATGCTAAGAATAGCAGTTCTGGTTTCCGGTGGCGGTACGAACTTGCAGGCGATCATTGATGCGATCGCAGCAGGAAAGATCACAGACACCGAGATCGCGGCAGTTATCAGTAATAATAAAAATGCCTATGCACTGGAACGTGCAAAACAGGCAGGTATAAAAGATATCGTAGTATCACCAAAGGATTTTGAAACAAGAGAAGTATTTAATGAGAACCTGTTGAAGACTTTACAGGAAGTGAATCCGGATCTGATCGTACTTGCGGGATACCTTGTAGTTATTCCGGAGAGCGTGATCGATGCATTTGAGAATCGGATTATCAATATTCATCCTTCTCTGATCCCTGCTTTTTGTGGCACAGGCTATTATGGACTCAAGGTTCATGAGGCAGCGTTAAAAAGAGGTGTAAAAGTAGTAGGTGCTACGGTACATTTTGTAGATAAAGGAACCGATACTGGTCCGATCATTATGCAGAAAGCGGTTGCAGTACAAAACGGAGATACTCCGAAGGTGCTTCAGCAGAGAGTCATGGAGCAGGCAGAGTGGAATATTCTACCTGCTGCTATTGATAAGATCGCACATGGAAAGGTTCGGATCGAAGACGGCATAACAGTTGTAGAAGACTGACAGGAGGAAAACAAATGAAGATTTTAGTTGTAGGTGGCGGCGGAAGAGAGCATGCTATTATTACAAGTATTGCAAAGAGCAGTAAAGTAACAAAGATCTATTGTGCACCGGGAAATGCAGGTATTGCAGAACTGGCAGAATGTGTGGATATCGGTGTTATGGAATTTGATAAACTGGTTGATTTCGCAAAGAAGGAAGCAATTGATCTTGCAGTTGTAGCTCCGGATGACCCGTTGGTTGCCGGTGCAGTCGATACATTTGAAGCGGCAGGTATCCGTGCATTCGGTCCTCGTGCAAATGCAGCGATCATCGAAGGTTCAAAGGCATTTTCCAAGGATCTTATGAAAAAATACAATATACCTACAGCCGCATATGAGAATTTTACAGATGCAGAATCAGCACTTGCATATCTTGAAACGGCAAGCTTTCCGATCGTATTAAAAGCAGATGGACTGGCACTTGGTAAAGGTGTTCTGATCTGTAAGGATCTGGAAGAAGCAAAAGCCGGCGTAAAAGAGATCATGCTGGATAAGCATTTTGGAAATGCGGGAAATACTATGGTTATCGAGGAATTCATGACAGGACGTGAGGTGTCTGTTCTTGCATTCTGTGATGGTACAACGATCAAACCAATGACCTCTGCACAGGATCATAAGCGTGCACAGGACGGTGATCAGGGGTTGAATACCGGTGGAATGGGAACATTTTCACCAAGCCCATTCTATACAGATGAGATCGCAGATTACTGCATGGAGAATATATACAAGCCTACAATGGCAGCCATGAAGGCAGAGGGAAGAGAATTCAAGGGCGTATTATTCTGCGGACTTATGATCACACCACAGGGCGTAAAGGTACTGGAATATAATGCAAGATTTGGAGATCCGGAGGCGCAGGTTGTTCTTCCTAGAATGAAGAATGATATCATTGATGTATTTGAGGCTTGTATTGACGGAACACTGGATCAGGTAGAGCTTGAATTTGAAGACAACGCTGCTGTATGTGTAGTACTTGCATCTGACGGTTATCCGGTTTCCTATAAGAAAGGCTATCCGATCTCAGGCCTTGAGACATTCAAAGACAAGGACGGATATTATGTATTCCATGCCGGAACTAAGTTTGAAGACGGCAAAGTTGTAACAAATGGCGGTCGTGTACTTGGAGTAACAGCTACAGGAAAGGATCTTCATGAAGCCCGTGCAAATGCATACAAGGCAACCGAGTGGATCACATTTGAGAATAAATATATGCGCCATGATATCGGTAAAGCGATTGATGAGTGTTAATTATTATTGAAAGATATACGAAAGAAAAAAGTCTCTGGGGAACATACTAATATATGGGAGCCGGGGACTTTTGTATCATAACAGAAGATAGTAGGACAGAAAATGTCATATACTATGAAAAAAGAGGTGACATAATTTGAAACTTCCGAACAGTGAAAAATTACAGGAAATATTAAAAGAAGCTAAACGGATATCCAAGAAGCTGGGACAGAATTATATAGGAAGCGAACATCTGCTGATGGCACTTACCTTTGTCAGTGATACGGCACCGTTTGTTGTTTTGCAGGAAAATGGAGTAACGATACAGTCGATCATTAATATCTTAAGCCAGATACCATTAGCCGGAGGAACCTTTGGTGCAGAAAAAAGCAAATATACAAAATCCGCAGAGTCAATCCTGGAGCTTGCGGGAAATGAGGCAAAACGTCTGGAAAGTACAGAGATAGGAAGTGAACATCTTCTGATTGCCGTTTTGAAGCATCTGGATTGTACGGCGGTAAAGATCATACTGTCATTAAAGGCAAATATCCAGAAAATATATGTAGATATCATGTCTGCATGCGGAGTGGATGGCAGTACGGCAAAGAAAGAATTTGTAAGTCTTAAAAAGGGAAAGAATAAATCCAAGGCATCGGCAACACCGACGTTGGACCAGTTCTCCAGAGATATGACGATGGATGCCCGTATGGGCAATCTGGATCCGGTTATAGGCAGAGAGAAAGAGATAGAGCGTGTGCTTCAGATTTTAAGCAGGCGTATGAAGAACAACCCATGTATGGTTGGAGAACCGGGTGTAGGTAAGACTGCGGTAGCAGAGGGGATTGCTTACCTGATTGCTGCAGGAGATGTGCCGGATACGGTGCGGGATAAACGACTGCTGTCATTAGATTTATCCAGTATGGTAGCGGGTTCCAAGTACCGTGGAGAATTTGAGGAACGGATCAAGAAGGTGATCGCAGAGGTAAAAAATGCCGGAAATGTCATTCTGTTTGTGGATGAGCTTCATACGATCATCGGAGCCGGTGGAGCAGAGGGAGCAATCGATGCATCTAATATCTTAAAACCATCCTTATCGCGCGGAGAGATCCAGATGATCGGAGCGACGACGCGTGCAGAATACAGAAAATATATAGAAAAGGATGCAGCGTTGGAGCGAAGATTTCAGCCGGTCTATGTGGAAGAACCGACCAATGAAGAAACAGTAGAGATCTTAAAGGGACTTCGACCTGCATACGAGGAACATCATCATGTAGAGATCAGTGATCAGGCACTGGAAACAGCGGTATCATTATCGGTTCGATATATCAGTGACCGTTTCCTGCCGGATAAAGCTATTGATCTGATGGATGAAGCCTGTTCCAGAAAACGTCTGGGATTCGGGAAAAAAGCAAAGAAGACCCTGCCATTGGAGCTTGAGATACAAGCGCTTTCCGATGATCTTGTGAACATTTTAGAGGCTGGAGGTATCGATGAAGCGGCAGAGCTGTTAAAGAAACAGAGAAAGCTGGAAGCAAAGCTTGATAAAATGAAGCAGAATAAAAATGCGAAAAATGTTGTAGTAGATGCAGAGGATATTGCGGATGTTGTATCTGTATGGACGAAGATTCCGGTAAATAAACTGACCGAACAGGAATCCAAACGTCTGGAACGTCTGGAAGAGGAGCTGCATAAGAGAGTTGTCGGTCAGAATGAAGCAGTTGATGCGGTAGCAAAGGCGATCAAGAGAAGCCGTGTAGGCTTAAAAGATCCCAAACGTCCGGTTGGTTCGTTCTTATTCCTTGGACCTACCGGCGTAGGTAAGACTGAATTGTCGAAAGCTCTTGCAGAAGCAGTATTTGGCAGCGAGGACGCGCTGATCCGTGTCGATATGTCGGAGTACATGGAGAAACACAGTGTGTCGAAGCTGATCGGGTCGCCTCCGGGCTATGTTGGTTTTGAGGAAGGAGGACAGTTGAGCGAGAAAGTCCGTTCCAATCCGTACTCTGTTATATTGTTTGATGAGATAGAAAAGGCACATAGTGATGTGTTTAATATATTGTTGCAGGTACTGGATGATGGACATATTACAGATTCTCAGGGCAGAAAAGTAGATTTTAAGAACACGATAATTATCATGACATCTAATACCGGTGCACAGAGGATTATTGATCCGAAGAAGCTTGGATTTGTTACCGCGTCAAATGCAGATACAGAGCACGAAGATATGAAGAAGAATGTTATGGATGAGGTAAAACAGAACTTCAAGCCGGAGTTCTTGAACCGTATTGACGACATTATCGTATTCCGTGCACTGACAGAGGATGATGTAAGAAATATTTCGAATCTTCTATTAAAAGAATTAAAGCAACGTGTTGCATCGCAGATGGAGATTCAGTTGAAGTTTGGAGATGCAGTTAAGAAACTGATCTTTGAGAAAGGCTACGATAAGAAATACGGAGCAAGACCGTTGAAACGTGCGATTCAGACGAATATAGAAGATGAGCTTGCAGAAGCAGTCTTAAAAGGTGAGATCAAACGAGGAGATACCGTTCAGGTGACTGTGCGCAACGATAAGGTGAAGTTTGTAGTAAAAAATGAGCCTGAAAAGTAGTTGCTTCCAATTCTATAAAATAATTGTGAACTGATTATATTTGGTGTGGCAAAAGCCGGAGCATTATTGTATAATCAGATTATAAAAGTGCCGGGTAAGGCATGAGTATAATGTACAGGAGGATAAAAATGTCAGTAATCAACGATTTAATTAACATAGAGTCCGATTCACTGGATTTCGGAAATTATGAATTAGCAACAAAGACAAAGAAAGATGGTATTGAATATAAAGGTGATATCTATAAGATCAAGACTTTCAATGAGATCACCAAACTTGAGAAGAATGGTATGTTTGTATATGAATCAGTACCGGGTACAGCGGTACATGGCTTCCGTTCATCAGAAGAAGATGTATCATTTATAGTAGAAGGAACAGAGACCTCATCTATTACACTGGAGCTGGAACCGGAAACAGATTACAAGATTCATATTGATGATATATATGTAGGAAAGAATAAAACAAATCTCGGTGGCAAGTTAAGCATCAGTGTAGATCTTGAACCGGGCAGAGAAGTAAAAGTAGACGTCAGAAAAGCATTTGACTAGGAGTTTATATGGCAAAAGAAAAACAGATCTTTTTTTGCCGGGAATGTGGATTTGAGTCAGCAAAATGGATGGGACAGTGTCCGGGTTGCAGATCCTGGAATACGTTCTGTGAAGAAAAAGTAACGGTAGGCGCCAGAAAACAGTCCGGAGGACGGACTGCTGTGGTGCCTACAAGTATTTTAGAAGTAAAAACGGCTGATGAGACAAGATTTTCCACAGGACTGGAAGAATTGAACAGAGTACTTGGAGGAGGAATCGTAAACGGTTCTCTTGTTTTGGTAGGGGGAGATCCCGGTATCGGTAAGTCGACAATCCTGCTTCAGATGTGCAGAAATCTATCGGCGGATGGTCATAAGATCCTCTATGTTTCAGGCGAGGAATCTTTGTCACAGATCAAGATGCGCGCGGAACGAATTGGTACATTTCAGAAGAATATGCTGCTTTTGTGCGTAAATAATCTGGAAGATGTAGAAGAATATGTTAAGAAGGACAGACCGAAGGTTATTGTTATCGACTCAATCCAGACAATAGTAGTAGAGGATATTGCTTCGGCACCGGGAAGTGTATCTCAGGTAAAAGAAGTAACAGCACGTTTGATGCAGATGGCAAAACAGATGGATATAGCGATCTTTATCGTTGGACATGTTACGAAGGAAGGAACGGTAGCAGGCCCGAGAAATCTGGAACATATGGTAGATACGGTGTTGTATTTTGAAGGCGATCGTAATGCAGGCTTCCGTATTCTTCGTGCGGTAAAGAACAGATTTGGATCAACAAATGAGATCGGTGTATTTGAAATGCTTGAAACCGGCTTATCAGAGGTGAATAATCCATCGAAGGTTATGCTGGCAGGCAGACCGCTTCAGACATCCGGTTCGGTTGTGGTATGTTCTTTAGAAGGAACCAGACCGATCCTGTTGGAGATCCAGGCACTGGTCTGCCAGACCAGCTTTAATCTGCCGAGACGTACAACAGTTGGTTTGGACTATAATCGTGTGAACCTTCTTCTTGCGGTACTTGAAAAGAGAGCGGGGATGGTATTATCAGGAAGTGATGCATATGTCAATATAGCCGGTGGTATGCGGCTTGATGATCCGGCAGCAGATCTTGGAATTGTATTTGCACTTGTTTCCAGTTTTCGTAATTGTCCATTGGATGAGAGTATGGTCGTATTCGGTGAAGTAGGACTTTCAGGAGAAGTTCGTGGCGTATCCGCAGCAGAGCAGCGTGTAAGAGAAGCTGTGAAAATGGGCTTCCGGACATGTATTATGCCAAAGACAAATGCAGAGCATCTTAAGAGTATAGAGGGCATAAAAGTAGTAGGAGTATCGAATATCAGTCAGGCGTTAGAGTACATATAAGATTGTATTTATTTTAATACAATTTTTGTCAAAAAAAGTGTTGACATCTGACGTCTGATTTAGTATT
>NZ_QTMQ01000008.1:0-258 GCF_003604095.1 Clostridium sp. AF15-41 | reverse complement strand
TTTTGTCAAAAAAAGTGTTGACATCTGACGTCTGATTTAGTATTATATCAACTGTTCGCGGTATGAAACACCGAACGAACAAAGATCACAACTTACATATTTCATGATGATTCTCATCTGGAAAGCATGCAGAACATCAAAAAAGAAATTAAAAAAAGTTGTTGACAAAGAACACTGAATGTGATAACATATAGAAGTTGTCGCTGATGAGTTCGACAACAAAGAACCTTGAAAAATTAACAACATGACAACCCTGAA